>JACPWV010000200.1 GCA_016196905.1 Chloroflexota bacterium
AGGCTGGTGCACTGATTAGGGGTTGCCCTAGCCGGCCAGCCGGGCCAGGATGCCTCAGATGACTCAAAGAGACCCCTGTTGTGGAAAGCCCGCCCTGTCGATCGAATTCGGCGCAGCCTTTACTCCTTGGGCGGCGGGTTGTCCACCGCCTTCTGCAAGGCGTGCAGGAACGCCTTGTGATCCTTGACCGCGTTATAACCAGCCGCCTCTTCCACCGTGGCTTTGAGGTTCACGTAAGTGAAAGGATCGAAATAGACACCGAACTCGTCCAGGACGGCCACCGCGTGAGGGTAGCGATCCAGGATGTCCTCGATTCTCGTCTTGCGGGTGATCCTCATGCGACGAGCCATGCTAATTGTGCTCGCGATGTCTGCATTCGCGGGAAGTAGAAAGCGCGGCGCAGATCTCCGCGAAGGAGAAATGGCCGCGCAAGGTTTCCCTGCAGGACCGATCGTTCTCCATCACCTAAATCCCGAAGGGGTTTAAGGGCTTTTCGCGCACGAAGACCAAAACACTCTTGAGCTCGGTGTAGCTGTGCAGCGCCTCCAAGGCCACCTCGCGATCGAACCCCGACTGCTTGTAGCCGCCGAAGGGCAGGCCGGGGAAGACGGTGAAGGGCGTGTTGATGGTGACCACCCCCGAGCGGATCTGGCCAGCCACGCGGTGGGCTCGACCCACATCCTGGGTCCACAGGGTAGCAACCAAGCCGTAGATGACGTCGTTGGCCAGGGCCACCACCTCGGCCTCGCTCTTAAAACGCAGGATGGTCACCACCGGGCCAAAGATCTCCTCCTGGGTGACCTTGGCTCTATGGTCTTCGATAGCCAGTGCCGTGGGCAAGTAGAAGTTGCCCCTGGCCAAGGAAGGTTCTGGCGGCCGACCCCCGCCACACAGCACACGGCCACCCGCGGAGAGCCCCGCCTGCACATAGCTTTCGACGCGCTGCACCTGAGCAGGCGAGATCAGCGCACCCACATGGGTCTCGGGATCCAGGGGATCGCCCACCCGCAGTTTCTTAGCCTTCTCGACGAATAGGCTGACAAAACGATCGTAGATCGAGTCTTGGACGAATAGGCGCGAACGAGCCTCGCAGGATTGGCCGGCGCTGTAGAAGATGGCCCAGACGGAGCCGGCCGCGGCCGCTTCCAGATCGGCATCCTCGAAGACGATGTTGGGCGACTTGCCCCCTAACTCCAGCGATAACCGCTTGATGCTGTCCGCAGCCATGCGCATGATCTCTTTGCCGGTACTAGTCTCACCGGTGAAGGAAATTTTGTCGACCCCCGGATGCTTCACCAGATACGAACCTATTTCCACCCCAGGGCCAGTAATCACATTGACCGTGCCCGGGGGGAGGCCCGCCTCCAGGCACCATTCGCCGATAGTCAGCGCGGTCAAAGGGGTGGCGCTGGCTGGCTTGAGCACCACCGTGTTGCCCGCGGCCAAGGCGGGAGCGAGTTTGCGCAGGGCCAACAGGATAGGATAGTTCCAGGGGACGATCAGGGCACAAACGCCGATGGGCTCGCGCAGGGTGTAGTTCAAAAAACCGTAGGGCACCGGGACGGTGCTGCCCATGATCTTGTTGGCTGCCCCGGCGTAGAACTCCAACTCCTCGATGGCCTGGTTCAGCTCCCCTTTGACCGAGGTGATGGCCTTCCCGTTGTTAAGGGACTCCAGGCGCGCCAATGCCTCGAAGCGCTCGCGCAGCAGCCCGGCCAGTTTGAAGAGCAGCCCGGTGCGCTTGGCGGCGGAGATTCGCGCCCAGGCACCGCTGAAGGCCTCGCGTGCCGCAGCCACGGCCTTGTCGACATCCTCTGGCGTGGCTTTGGCCACGCTGGCCAGCGCCTCATTGGTGGCCGGGTTATGGGTCTCGAAGCTCTGACCCGAGGCGCTATCCACGCCTTCGCCGTTGATCAAGAGTTGGTAGTGCGTCTTCTCCAGCGTGATCCCCATCTGCCCCTCCTCACGCGGTCCGCAGGCTCACTGACACACCATCCCGGATGGGGGCGATGGTGGTGAAGAAATCAGGCGCTTCGTAGAGTTGCTTGGTCAAAGCCAGGATAGCTTGGGTTGAGGCATCGGGGTTTTTTGACAAGACTGCGCCGCTCCACAACATGTTATCGCTCATAAACAGACCTCCGACTCGCAGCAAGGGCCGCACCACATCTAGAACCCGCGGGTACGATTCCTTGTCGATGTCGTTGAAGATGATGTCGAAGGGACCGGACAGGCGCGGGGCGATTTCTAGCGCATTCCCCACATGGATCTCGAACCGATCTAACAGCCCACCCTTTTTGAAGTAATCGCGGGCTCGATCGGCGTTCTCCTTAGACCACTCGGTCAGGACCACCTTCCCACCCTCGCCCACCGCCAGGGCGAACCAGTAGGCCGAGTAGCCGAAGCCGGAGCCCAACTCCAGCACCCGGCGCGCGCCCAAAGCGCGGGCCAAAATATAGATCAGCCGCCCCACCTGAGGACCTACGATGGGGAAGCCCCGGGAGTAGCCGTAGCGTTCCATCTCCGCCAGTGTGGGGTCGGCGGGGACGCTCAACTTGGCCAGATACTCATCCACGGCGCTGGCGACGATATCCAAGCCGCTCTCCTTCCGCGCGATCGATTTTTACCGCTAGAGGGCCGTCCAAGTTATGCCCCTTCTGACCCAATGCTTTCGAGATCGCTTCTCCACACTGCAATTGAAACGTTTCTGGAGGGATCACAAACAGGAGCCGAGGCAAAGTGGAACTTTAAGGCTTTGGGTTACCACTCGCGCTACTCAACTCGCTCCACGATGGTGGCGATCCCCTGCCCTACCCCGATGCACAGGGTGGCCAAACCGTAGCGAGCCTGGCGCCGCCTCATCTCGTGCACCAAGGTGGTCAAAATGCGCGCGCCCGAGCAGCCCAGCGGGTGGCCCAGGGCCACCGCGCCCCCGTTGACATTGGTCCTGGCCAGATCCAGTCCTAACTCGCGCATGACCGCGATGGCCTGAACCGCAAAGGCTTCGTTCAGCTCAACTAAATCGATCTGATCCAGGGTCAAGCCGGCCCGCTGCAATACCTTGCGCACCGCCGGCACCGGCCCGTAGCCCATGGTGCGCGGGTCCACCCCGGCCACCGCCGAGGCCACAATGCGCATTGAGGCACTCAGGCCCAAATTGTGAGCGGCCTCGCGCGAAGTGAGCAAGAGGGCGGCGGCCCCATCGCTCAGCGGGGAGGAGTTCCCGGCGGTCACTGTCCCGTTGCGCCGAAAGGCGGGCTGGAGGGCGGCCATCTTCCCCAGCGAGGTGTCGGGGCGGGGGGTCTCGTCGATCTCCACCCAGGTCACCTGCCCGTTTTTCCCCGGCACGGGAACCGGGACCATCTCGTTTTTAAATCGCCCCTCGCGAGTGGCAGCCACCGCCCGGCGATGGCTCTCCAAGGCAAAACGGTCTTGCTCTTCCCGGCTGACCTCGGTGATGTCGAAGATATTCTCCGCCGTCTCCCCCATCTCTTCCAGGGGGAACTTCGCCTTGAGTTTGGGGTTGGGGAATCGCCAGCCCAGGGTGGTATCGTACAGCGTGCGATGGCCGCGCTCGAAGGCATATTCGGGCTTGGGCATGGCGTAGGGGGCGCGCGTCATACTTTCCACCCCGCCGGCGATAAACACCTCGCCCTCACCGACCTGGATGGCTCGCGCCGCATATTGGACAGCGTCCAGGCTCGAGCCACACAGGCGATTGATGGTGGTGCCGCCCACCTCCACCGGCAGGCCCGCTAGCAGGAGCGCCATGCGCGCCACATTGCGGTTGTCCTCGCCAGCCTGGTTAGCGCAGCCGAAGACCACATCCTCGACCACGCCGGGATCGATCTGGGTTCGCTCGATCAATGCCGCGATCACCAGCGCCGCCAAGTCGTCGGGCCGAACCCGACTGAGGGCGCCGCCGTAGCGGCCCATGGGCGTGCGCACCGCATCGATGATATAAGCCTCCCTCAACTTAGCCATCTCACCCCTCCCCGATCCGACCGATCATCGACTCCCCAGGTACACTCCGGAAAAGATAAGACCGGCACCAGCAATCATGGGCAAGGTGATGACCTCGCCCAACATCAGTGCACCCAACATCGCCGAGGTGACTGGCATCACATAGTTGGAGAGGGCGGCCGTGGTGGCGCCGAACTGCTGGATGATGTAGAAGAAGACGAAGAAAGCGAGGAAGGAACCTATCAGCCCGGTGTAGAGAACGGCCATCCATCCCCGCCAGGTGATCATCGAGAGGTCCAGGGAGCTAAATGCCAAAGCGAAAGGCAGCACAAACAACAGCCCGACCGCGGTTTGGCCTCCGGCGACCACCAGGGGATCGACGCCCCGCAGGCGTCGACGTGTGTAGACGGCTGATGTGGCAATGACGAGCACGCCGCCCAGGCTCAGGGCCGGCCCCCGCCAATCCAAGCTTGAGGTCACCGCGCTAGTCAACCCAGTGGTGCCGGTGGCGAGCAGAAAAAGGACGCCGATCAGCGCCGCCGCCAGCCCCGCCAATCTCCTCCAGGTCAGCCGCTCATCAGCTAGCCAGAGGTGGGCCGTGAAGGCCGTGATCAGGGGGGTGAGGGCGATCATAATGGACAGCATCCCGCTAGAGAAAAACAAAAGGGCAAAGGTGAAAGCCATCAACGGAAGTCCGGTAGCAGTGATGCCCACCATCGCGATGTCCCAACGCACACGGGTCTCTCCCGGTAGGCGGCGATGGAGCAGCGCCAGGGTGGCTGTGAAGGCCACCGTCGCCACCGCCAAACGTAGGCCCGCCAAGGAGAGGGGCGGGATCTCACGGATCCCCAGCCGGGTAAATACCACGGAGCTCCCAAAAGCCAACCCAAGCAGCAACACCAACCCGATACTAAGCAGGTTGCTGCTCTTCACGTTCACCACCTCCAGGGCTCTCCTGGCAGCCCCATGGGTCATGCCTCATCCCCCGCGCATGGCCGCGCTGCGCGAAGCAACCTGGCGACCCCTCGGTAGTCAGCGAGCCGACAAGGCCGACGCTTGTTCCGATTCCATAGCGAACGAGTATCCGCGCCTTTTCCCGTAGCAGCACTGATGGATTTCGCCGAGCCAGCGGGCCCCACGAAGCCTCACTCGGGGCTGATCACCGTCCTAGGCTGTACCTGCCACTCGGCGGGCACTCTCTCCCGAGCCAGGAGAAAGACCGCGCTTAGAATCAGCGCCCCGCCCAGGGCCTGGGTGGGGGCCAGTGTCTCTCCCAAAAGGGTGGCCGCCAGGGCCACGGTGACCACCGGCTCGAAGGTGCTCACCACCGCCGCCCGCGAAGCACCGATGCGTTTGAGCCCGGCCAGAAAGGCCTGGATGGGCATCGCCGTACCGATAACCGCCATGCCCACGACCAGGGCCCAAGCCCGCGGGCTGACGGTCAGGGTGACCTGGCCCCCGATGAGGCTGATCAGGAGAAAAACTGCGGCCGAGGCGCTCATGACCCAAGCGCTGGCAATATCGGCCCGCAATCCCGCCATCCATTGACCACCGAGGATCACATACAGGGAGAAGACCAGCGCCGCCCCTAGCGCCATAGCCACGCCCACTTCGCTGAGCCGAACCTCGCCGCGAGCGCTCACCACCAGCGCTGTGCCCAGCATCGCGGCGACCAAAGCGATCCATCGGGTGGTAGAGAGCGACTCCCGCAAACGGAGGACCGCTACCATGGTGACCAGAGCTGGGTAAGTGTAAAAGAGTAGGGAAGCCCAGGAGGCGGGGATCCTCTCCAGGGCGAGGAAGAAAAGGCTCGCGTTGCCGACGTAGAGGACTCCCAGGGCCAAGAGGCCGATGAGGGTGATCAAAGGGTACCTGGGCGGTATCCCCTGGCGGAAGGCAACCAGCCAACTCACTCCCGCCGCGACCAGGAAGCGCAGAGCCAGGAGCCAGGCAACGCCAAAACCCTCGGCATAGGCGTACTTGGCAAAGATCGCCAGCGAGCCGAACCCTGCGGCGGCGAGGAGAATTAAGGCTTGTCCGAGGAGCTGCGGCCCGGCTTCCTTCGGACTCTCGTTGCTCAAGTCGATCTCCGGCTCATTCTGGGCGAAAGGCGATCGTAAAACGCCGGCCTGCCGCGCGCCTACCCCCAAACATCTACGCCCGGCAGCTATCCCTCCTCCACCAGGGTGGCGAATTCCTCGATGGGGATGGCGGTGTAGGTTTCGTAGCGAACGTTTCCCCTCGCTACCTCCTTGATCAGCACCTTCGCGGCCGTCTCACCATCCGGTGCTTGAAGGACCACCAAATAATCATAGCGTCCCAGGAGGGCATAACTTCCCAGAACTTTGCAACCGGCGGCCTCCGCCCGCTTCACCGCGGCGGCGTGGCGCTGCCTGAACCCGACCAGATTGCGAGCCCCCTCGTTGGTGGCCCGACCCAGCGCGACATAGATCGGCATCGCTCACCTCCCCCTTGAATTTTTTTGGACGATACGCGCATGCTTCCTGATTTTCAGGTCAAAGTGATTGGCCGTGCCGGCGCTGACCGCTCGCCCTCGTGCCTCGCCTGCTCTCGGGGTGACTCCCTAAGGCGCGAGCCAGGGCCAGGGCGAAAGGTGCCATCTCCCGGAATGCCCAAGAACCCTCCCGCCCGCGGTATAGCGAGACCCACAACCGCCTCTTCCGGGACCACCGGGTGACCTCCAACGTCCCGCCACGCTTGGGCCAACGGAGATGCCCATGCTGCGACCCTGGATACTGCTTGGGGCTGCCCATCCAGGTGACGCGGAGATCGCGCCGAGTGGCCGTTCTCTCCACTGCGGCGCGAAATTGGGCCCGCGAGGGCCAGCGGGTGAGCGGGTTGATTACAATTTCCTGCATGAGAAACGGAGGACCCCTAGCGTTGCGACGAATGGGCCGCAGCCTGTTCGGTCGGCGGTCCCATTCAAAGCGTTAGCGAGGCTTGAACGCAGGATGCTGAAACGAGCCAAAGTACCCCCGCGCTGATCAGGCTACCCGGTGACGAAGGCTTCCTCGGGAAGCCGCTCCCACTCGGGTTTCCACTCAGACACTTGCAGCCCGAACGCCTGGCAGCGTTCCTTGACCTCGGCAGCAAAGGCCTGGCGCACCTCATCGTTGTCGCGCTTCTTCAGGCCCAGGCGGCGGTACAGCTTGTTCTTGGATGAACGGGGGCGACCGAAAATGTTCATCGTTCGCGGGTACCACTTGTTCAGGGCCTCTTGCATCTTGTCGTGGGTTTCGGGATTCTGGGCCAGCTGGCGCACCCACGAATCGCCATGGGCGATGTGGAACTTCTCCTCCTTGAAGATGCCCTCCATCACTCGGGCCCAAGGCTTGTAAGACGACTCCAAGACATCCTCGAGTTGGTGTCCCGCCCCGCGGTCCATGCAGAAGTTGAAGGCCACGAAGTCGTACCAGGTGTCGATGGGATAATAGAAGATGTTGACCCGCTTATCGGCAGCCACGCGACGGGTTCCTAAATCGGTTTGGTCCTCTTCCACACGCAAGGTGAAGTCGTGCTCCTGAAGGCGGGCGTTGACGTCGATACCCAGGTACTCCAGCAGTTTATAGACCACCCGGGCATGACGAAATTCGTCCTTGACGATCATGGAGGCGGCTAAGAACTCTTCCACCGTGGGGGCCATCTTGACACAGGGGACATAGCCCAGGGCGCCGGCCAACTCGGAATCGGCCTGCATCTCCAGGAGGTTGATCAAAGCCTCGCGGTACTCCTGGCTGGGACTCTGCTCGGGGCCCTCGACCTCCCCCGGTCCGTGTTCCGGCTTGATCTCCTCGACGATTTTGAAACTGGCCCGCCAGCGGGGGTCCAGCTCGCGGTCCGAGCCGGCCACCCCATATTCGTCCTTCATCCGCTCGGCGATCTCGCGGTCGATGTCTTGATCGAACATGGTCTTGCGCTCTTTAGCCATCCGGCACCTCCCTGCTCGTTTCGCGGCTACGTGGTCAATGCACCCTTATTATACACCGATTCCCGTCTGGCGTCGTTTCGATCTGGTTCACTATTCGATCATGAGCAGCCTGCCCCGGCGCAGCGATCTCGCTTTCGGCGCACGCTCCGCATCATCGCCAGGCATCGATGTGAATCGCGGGCTTTCGATTCGGCATGCGCTTCGCGCTAGGGCCGGATTGGGAAATCTAATTCCTTGCTGCTGCCGGATTTGGAAATCCGGCAGCAGCGGGGGCACTGCTTTCGCTATCGTCCTTTGAACTGGGGGGGCCGCTTCTCCAAGAAAGCTTGTACTCCTTCTTGGTGATCTTCCGTCCGCCCCGCGACTTCTTGAAGCATGGCTTCGTATTCCAGTTGTGTTTCCAGATCGTTCAACACAGAGCGATTGAATGCGCGCTTGGTGAGGCCGATGGCCACGGTGGGGGCCTGAGCCAGGCGCGCTGCCCACTCGCGGGCGGTGGGCAGCACTTGATAGGGGGGAACCACTGCGTTGGCCATGCCGTAGCGCTCGGCCTCCTGGGCGCTGATCCGATGAGCGGTCACTGCCCACTCGAAAGCCTTGCCGTAACCGACCAGGCGGGGAAGAAAATAGGTAGAGCCCGAGTCGGGGATGAGACCAACGTTGATGAAGACCTCGATCAAACTCGCTTCCTGCGACATGATCCGCAGGTCGCAGGCCAGGGTCAG
>JACPWV010000201.1 GCA_016196905.1 Chloroflexota bacterium
CTGACGTCGAAGTTAGCCGACGCGCTGTTCTCGTCGGAATCCGTGGCCGTACAGGTGACCGTGGTGGTGCCCAAGGGGAAGAGGGACTCCGAGGCGGGCGAACACACCGGCGTGAGCGCCCCGTCCTCCACGTCCGAAGCCGTCGCCGTGTATGTCACGAAGGCTCCGTCCGGGCCCTCAGCCTCGGCGACGATATCCGCGGGCACCTCCAGCGTGATCCCATCCTGCGCCAGGGCTAGCGAGGGGAACAAGGCAAGCGCAAGGACAAGGATTGGAATAAGCAAAATACGACGCGACATTCTCCTAGCCTCCTTCTTTCCAGTCGCAGCCGCAAGGGGTAATCTGAAACGCGATCTCACTTTGGACATACTTGACTCTCCTTCCGCTAGGGTCTCCCCCAAGCGTCATCCACACTTATACCGAGGATCAAGCGAAATGGATACGATCGGTCACTCACCACTCGCCCTTGCGCATGGCCGCGGGCGTGTTATCATCTGGTTAACTAGCTGGCCGGGAGGTGCAGATCGAGCCCAGCGACCGTGGGGCACAAAGCGTCGAATACCCCGGCAAGCCGAATACCATTTGATTCGGCTATTAAAGATGAAAGGGCGGGAAACTTCGCGCATCCAGTTGCCATCACGGCCTCATAAAGGGCATCTCCCCGGCCGGGGGGTTAGCCTAAGGGAGATGCCTTTAGAAAGGCGAGCGAGCCTTTCGCTTTTAAGGGAGGGGGCTCCCGATTTTTTCGTCCTAGCGGGTCACCCGAGGAGCCTCCTCGGGTCCCGACAGTGTACTGCAACCTTAATACCGTCCGAGGGCGGCTGCGGTTACGGCCCCGTGAGCTCCGGAGCGTGGTACGATCGTACCATTCCCTTTTTAGGCCACCTCAGTGTATTCATAGTGCGTAGCTTTCTCTTTGAAATCCATACCTCTCGAAAAACTCCATGGGCAAGCGTATCCTTCGCTTTATGCTCAGCGGTATAGTAAGTAGACTGGCCGAGGAGGCCGAGTCCGCCTCGGAGGAGGAGCTCCTCCGCCGGGCGCGGGAACTGGACCCCCAGGCCCTGGGCGAACTTTACCGCCGCCATGTGGGAGCCATCTACCGCTACCTCCACTTGCGCGTGGGTCGGCGGGAGACCGCCGAGGATCTGGCCTCCGAGGTGTTCCTTAAAGCGCTGGAGAGCATCGGGAGCTACCAATATCGCGGCGTGCCCTTCGAGGCCTGGCTGTTCCGCATCGCTCACGATCGCCTGGTCGATTATTTCCGCCGCCAAGGCCGAGAAGCCGTATCACTTCCGGAGTCTCTTGCCAATGCCGCCGACAACCCTGGCTCCAAGGCTGAGGAATTCTGGCTGCAAGAGCGGGTGCGCTGGGCCCTGGGGCAACTGACGGATGAGCAACACATGGTGATCAGCCTCAAGTTCGGCGAGGGGTTCACCAACGCTCAGGTGGCCCGTATCTTAAAAAAGAACGAGGGAGCCATCAAAGCCTTGCAACATCGAGCCCTGGCCAACTTGAAAAAGCTCCTTGCGGAGTACGAAGAATAATCGACGATAGAAAGGAGTTACCATGGAAGGAGTGGCCCTCTGGCAAGTGATGTTGGTGGGTGGGCTCACGGTGGGTTTCTTTGGCATCAGTTGGGGCATGCAGCTTTTCGGCACTCTGCGCGAGAAGCGGCGCCCTTCCAAAACCACATCGAAAGAAGCGATAAAAAGGTTAGAGTGAAAGGTAATGCAAGACCAGGCTTCTCAGTTGGATGAATACCTGCGGCGTCTGGACGGGGGCGGCGAACCACCCCGCGATCCAGAGCTGGCCGCTTTAGTGAGCTTGGCTGGCACTTTGCGGGGCATGGCTCGCCAGGAGCCCTCGCCGGCCTTCGTGGCCAGCCTGGAGCAGCGCCTGCTGCAGCGCGCCCAGGACCTGCGCCGCGCGCGCCCGGCTGCCGTTCCGCGCTTTTCCGGAGTATGGCGTCTGGGCTGGGCCAGCGTGGCCGCCTTGGCCCTGGCACTGGTCCTGGCCAGCGCCGGGACGATCTACGCCGCCCAGGGCAGCCTCCCCGGCGATCCCCTCTATCCCTTGAAGCGGGCGACGGAGGTCGTGCTGGGGACGGGGCATTTCGATCGAGCCGCGGAGCGCGGAGAGGAGATCGCCGCCTTGGCCTCTCAGGGGCGCTCGATCCCGGAATATGTGCTCGATGAGCTAGCCCAAGAGACGGAGGCGGCTCTGGCCGAGATCGAAAGCGCGCCGGAGGATCAGCGTGCGGCCTTGTTAGATAAACTCGGAGATCTCAGCGAGCGCCATTACCAACTGTTGAGTCGCGTTGCTGGGCAGGTGGCGCCTGAAGCCGAGGATGCCTTATGGCACGCAATGGAAGCCTCGCGGCGCGGGCTCGAGCGTGCCGGGGAGATGATCGAGAAGCGACGCGATCCTCGGACTGAGAACGAAACGAGCGGGATGTCCCGCGCCGAGCAAAAAGCGGCGCGCAGCGCCCAGTTCCTGGCCGAGAAGTGCGCCTTTGCGGATAGTGAGGAGCTGCTTGCCTCCGGCGCCAGTCGAGGCACGCTCATGCGGGCCTGCCGACTGGCTACGGAAGCCTTCGCCCAGCCCACCACTGAGGACGTGTTGAGCATTGTGAACTGGCACGAGGTGGAAGGGCTCTCCTGGGCGGAGATTCGCGAGCGATTGGGCCTGCGAGGTGGGGGGGCGTCCCCCGGATCGCGGAGGAAATAGTCAGGGGGGCGATGCTGTTTCTGCGGAGGATGCGGGCGGTCACTCCTCGCCCGATCGAGGACGATCCTCGGCTAAGACCGATTAGGGGGATTTTTAATTTTCTTTCGGCATTGTGCAACTTTGTAAAACCCTGAATCCCCCGGCCGCGTCGAAGTGCCCCCCTTTAATACCCCTCGCGTGTTGGGCCGGGAAATATCCAGTAAGTAGGCTCTTGACAGTGGGGCGAACTTTCTGCTATACTGCGATGGTTTCGCCTCGGTGTATTTGCAAATCTCCTCGTCTACAAATTTAAGGTAAGTGTATGGTGAAGAGGAAGGCCCCGCGAAGTAGCAAACCCAAGCCGACCGGTCGGCTGCGGGTGGGAGGCTTCTCCCTCGATCTTGATCGCCGCTGCGTGGTGCGCAAGGACGGCAACGAGCAACGGCTCACCCCCAAGCAGTGCGCCCTGCTCTATACCTTCATCAACCGCGGGGGCCAGGTGCTGACCCGTCGCTTCTTGATGAAGGAGATCTGGGAGACAGATTATTTAGGCGATACCCGCACTCTGGATGTCCACGTACGCTGGCTGCGCGAGAAGATCGAAGAGGAGCCCTCCCAACCCGTTTATCTGCGCACGGTGCGGGGGGTAGGGTATCGCTTCGAGGCGCCCAAGAGGTAACGGTTCCGCGGAGCCCCAGGTAGTGGGGGCCTTTTTATGGGCGGCGGTCGGAGGAGGGGAGAAGATGATCGATCGCATCACCTGGCTGGGACACGCCAGCTTCCGGATCGATGGGCCCAAAACGGTGTATATCGATCCTTGGAAAATCCGGGGGGGTGCCAGCGCCGACCTCATCCTGATCACCCATTCGCACTATGATCACCTGTCCGCCGAGGATGTGGCCAAGATCCAAGGGCCGCGCACGGTCATCGTGGCCACCGCCGATTCGGCCAAGCAGCTCCAGGGCGATGTGCGGGTGGTGAAACCTGGCGATCGGCTCACCCTCGACGGTGTCTCCATCGAGGTGGTGTCTGCCTATAACACCAACAAACAGTTCCATCCCCGGACCAACAACTGGGTGGGCTACGTCGTGGAACTGGGCGGGAGCCGCATTTACCATCCGGGGGATACCGACCTCATCCCGGAGATGGAGCGGGTGCGTTGCGACATCGCGCTGTTGCCGGTGAGCGGGACTTATGTGATGACCGCCCAGGAGGCGGCGCAGGCAGCCAACAAAATCAAGCCCCGGTTCGCCATCCCCATGCACTACGGAGACATCGTGGGCTCCCGCGTCGATGCGGAGAAGTTCAAGGAGCTGGCAGCTTGCGAGGTGCGCATCCTGGAGCCGACCGATCGTCCGCCTTAGGCGGGCGCATTGGAAGCCCCTTCGTGGTTGGTGCTAAAATAAGGGGGGCGAAATGGCCATGACTCTCGTCACCTCGCCTGAGACGAGGACGCTGGCGGAGATCCTGGACGAGCGCAGCGTGCCCGGCGAGCTGTACGAGCGCTTGCCGGACAACAAAGTCCGCTGCTACGCCTGCGGGCATCGCTGCCTGATCTTCGACGGGCAGCGGGGCATCTGCAAGGTTCGCTACAACCGCGGAGGCAGCCTCTATGTTCCCCACGGCTATGTGGGGGCCCTCCAGTGTGACCCCACCGAGAAGAAGCCCTTCAACCACGTGTTGCCCGGCTCCTACACCCTCACCTTCGGCATGCTGGGCTGCGATTACCACTGCCCTTACTGTCAGAACTGGCTCACCTCCCAGACCCTGCGCGATCCCCAAGCTTGGGTGGCGCCCACTGAGATAACCCCCCAGCAGATGGTGAGCCTGGCCGAGCGCTACGGGGCTCGTATGATCGGCAGTTCCTACAACGAGCCCCTGATCACCTCTGAGTGGGCGGTGGATATCTTCCGCCAGGCCAAGGCCCATGGGCTGCGCACCGCTTATATCTCCAACGGCAACGCCACCCGCGAGGTCCTGGAGTACATCCGCCCCTGGGTCGACTGCTATAAGATCGATTTGAAATCGATGTCGGACAAGAGATATCGCACTCTGGGAGGCGTGCTCAGCCACGTCTTAGAAGCCATCGCCAGGGTATACGAGATGGGCTTCTGGATCGAAGTGGTCACTCTGGTGGTGCCCGGCTTCAATGACTCCGACCAGGAGTTGCGCCAGGCCGCCCGCTACCTGGCCTCCATCTCGGTGGACATCCCTTGGCACGTCACCGCTTTTCATAAAGATTACAAGATGATCGATCCCGACAACACCCCCGCCAGCACTTTGGTGCGCGCCGCGCGCATCGGCCAGGAGGAGGGCCTGCGCTACGTTTACGCCGGCAATCTGCCGGGGATGGTGGGGCCATTCGAGAACACTTACTGCCCTAACTGCCAGACACTTTTGATAGAGCGCTACGGTTACCGCATCGTGCTGGATCGGCTCACCGGCCGGGGGAGCTGTCCTGACTGTGGGACGGCCATCCCTGGCATTTGGAGCTGAACGACTGCCAAGCCGAAGCGGGTGGCCCGCAGGGCCTCCCGCTTCTTGTCCAACCAGGTATCCCCTTGCGACGATCGCTGCTCCTCGCCATCCTGCTAAATCTGATCGCGCTGGGTTGCCAGCCATCCCCCACGGCCGAGCCCACTCCCCTCCCCATCGCTACGCCGACACCTACCCCCCTTCCCACCGAGACGCCGGTCCCCACTCCCGACGAGCGGCTGTTGCGCTTCGCCGAGGCTCTAAAACTAGCCCTGGAGACCCAAGATCGAGTCAGCCTGGCCAGCCTCATCGCACAAGAGGAGTTCCTCCTGGGCGGCTACCGCTCCGAATACGTCTCCCTGACTGGGAGGGAGGCGCTGGCTCAGCTGGAAGATCTGCTGGGACCCAGCGAAGTGGTGGTGCGACTGGATGTGGATGCCTTGGCCCTAGCCGGGGAGTTCATCGCTCCTCCCCCCGGAACAGAGCGGGCCCTTTTCTCCACCGGCTGGGGCCCGGGGAAGTCCGACGACGCTTTCCTTATGATCGGAGCCGAGCGTGGAGTCCTGCGCTGGACGGCTATGATTTATGTGGCTGCCGTCTTGCGGGATTACCCGCTGCCCAACCCCTGACCGCCCAGCCCGACGAATAGCGTTCTAATCCCACCCTCAAGCCGATCCGCGATCAGTCCTCAGTGGTGGAGCGTGCGCTCGGTACGATCGGTGAGTGAGGTGGTCAGTAGCGTGTCTGCGCGCGATCTACTGGGTTTAGCTCTGTCCTACTTGTTCGCTTTCGGTTTGCTGGGGGCGATGGAGTTCGCTCAGCGCCGCTGGAGTTGGCCCCGCCATCTCACCCGCAAAGTCATCCATCTCGCCGCGGGCACCTGGGTCATCGGCGTGGTATCCATCTTCGAGCACTGGTGGTGGGGGCTGCTGCCCTCGGCCAGTTTTATCGTCCTCAATTACCTCTTTTATCGCCGGCGAACCTTTCAGGCGATGGACCCTCCCGAGGCGGCGGCGCCGGGCACCGTTTACTTCGCCCTCTCGGTCACCTTGGTCCTGGCCGCCTTCTGGCCTCAGGGGTGGCCTGGCCTGGCGGTCGCCGCGCTGATGCCCGTGACCTGGGGCGATGGATTGGCAGCCATCGTAGGACATGGCTGGGGCCGGCATCGATATCGGATCGTGCACGGGCTGAGTGCAGGACGCGAATCAGAAGAACGCTCTTGGGAGGGCTCGGCGGCCATGTTCCTGGGGAGCCTGGTGGCCACCTGGGGGGCGTTACAGCTCTTCGGGCTCGCTTCGCTGAGAGAAGGAGCGCTGTGGAGCCTGATCGTCGCCCTCAGCGCCACCCCGGTGGAGGCGATCTCCCCGCGGGGGACCGATAACTTGACGATACCTTTCCTCGCGGCCCTTTTACTTTACCTATTAATCCCCGCATCCCGATGAGCGTTCTTTTGAGCGGGCTGGCGCTCAGCGCGATCATCGCGGTGGCGGCCTATCGTCTTGGGTCTCTCTCCGCCAGCGGCGTCCTAGGTGCTGTGCTCGTGGGCACTCTCACCTTGAGTCTGGGCGGCTGGGCCTGGGGCACGGTGTTGATCGCCTTTTTTGTTTCTTCCAGCCTCCTCTCTCGATATGGGGAGGAGCGGAAACGTGCCTTGGCTGAGAAATTTGCCAAGGGCGGGCGCAGGGATCTGGCCCAGGTCCTGGCCAACGGCGGGTTGGCTGCGCTCCTGGCTGTCCTGCATGCCTTTCAGCCAGGCTTTATGTGGTGGGTGGCGTTCCTCGGCTCGCTGGCCGCGGTGAGCGCCGATACCTGGGCCACCGAGCTGGGTGTGTTGAGCCCGGGTCCGCCTCGCTTGATCACCACTGGGCAAAGAGTGGCGCGCGGCACCTCGGGCGGGGTCAGCACCTTGGGGATGATCGCGACCTTAGCCGGAGGAGCCTTCATTGCCCTTTTAGGAGCTGTCGCGCCGGAGTCGGCGGGGCGAGCGGGGCTGGTCTTCCTATCGGCCTGGGTCGCTGGGATAGCGGGATCTTTGCTCGACAGTGGGCTAGGAGCCACCGTTCAAGCCATGTATTATTGCGCCGAGGAGGGAGTGGAGACGGAGCGGGTTATTCACACCTGTGGACGGGCCACCCAATTTCGCAGGGGCTGGCGCTGGCTGAACAACGAGGGGGTGAATTTGATCTCCTCGTTGAGTGGGACGTTGATCGCCCTCGCCTTGTTGGGAGTGCTTGTCTAGGTGAAAGGGGTTCTCGACGAAGGGTTGCGAATCGAGTCATCTTTTCGAGAGCATCGATCATGAACTGGGGTCGATGGGAGTCTGGCGCGCAGTATGGGTTGGCCGAGACGGAAACAAAATCGCGGGGGCTGGCCCCGCGCTCGATTCTGGATACGAGCGGCGACTATTTACGGGCCACTTCGAAGGTGAAGATGCGGTCCTTGGTGCCTTTGGCCTGGTAGAGGGCGGTATCGGCCGCGTGGACCAGATCGCGAGAGGTCTGCGCGTGCTGCGGAAAGGTGGCCACGCCGCAGCTGATGGTGATCTGGCCCTTGAGTTCGCTGAAGCGCACGGCGAAGGGATGGTTGCGCACCTGCTCGGCGATGCGCTCCGCCAGCGCGCTGGCCTCCGGCGCATCGGTCTCGGGTAGGACGATCATGAACTCCTCACCGCCATAGCGAGCCAAGATGTCGGTGCGGCGGATCATCTCGTTGAGAAGAGCGGCCAACTCCCGCAGGAGATCGTCCCCGGCCAGGTGGCCGTAGGTGTCGTTGTAGCGCTTGAAGTTATCGATGTCCATCATGATCAGCGAAAGGGGTCGCTCGTAGCGGCGGCTGCGTACCAGTTCGCGGTCCAGCTCCTGGTAGAAGTAGCGCACGTTGTACAACCCAGTCAGGCTATCGGTGATGGCCAGGCGCTTGGTTTCCTCGTACAGGCGAGCCCTCTCGATGGCCCCGGAGATCTCCTGGGCGATGGTCTGGGCCAGCTCGATCTCCTCGGCGGTGAAGCGGCGGGGCCCGCGGGTGACGTCCAGCCCGATGGTCCCGATGAGCTCATCCTTGGCGATGAGAGGGACGATCAGGCTGGAATGGATGCCGCGCTGAACCATCACCGGGCGCACCGGCTCCAAGAGCGGGTCGCTTTGGACGTCCTCGATGGCCAGGGGCTGCCGGGTGGAGAGGATGCGTTCCATAGCCGGGTTGCCCCGCAGGGGGATGAGCAGGGGCTCCGCCGTGGCTGAGGGCTGGTGCTCGGCGACCAGTTTGGCATATCCCTTATCCGCATCGAAGAGGAGGATCGCGCTTTGATCGACCCGGAAGGTGCGCACCATCTCCTCCATAGCGATGCGGAAGATCTGCTCCAACTCCAGGGTGGAGCTGACCGCCTTGGAGAGACTGTGGATCAGCGCCAGGCTCTCGGTGCGCCGCTCCAGCTGGGCGGCGTGCTCCACCGCCTGCTGGTGCAGGCGGACGTTCTCGATCGTGCTGGCCACTTGGCTAGCCAGGGTGTCCAGCAGCGCCAGGTCGTGCTCGCTGAACGCGTTGCGCCGGGGGCTCTCCACGTTGAGCACGCCGATGATCCGCTGCCCTATCCGCAGGGGTGCGCACATCTCGCTTTGGGTCCCCGGGATAGCTGGGACGTAGCGGCGATCTTTGGTGACCTCGGGGACCAGGAGCGGCTCTCCGGTCTGAGCCACCCAGCCGGTGATCCCGCGCCCCACCGGGATCTGGAAGGGCGGGTGGCCTTCGGTGGTGAGACCCCAGGCGCGGTGTAGGGTCAACTCGCCCCTCTCCTCATCGAGCAGGAGGATGCCCCCGCTCTCATAGCCCAGGGCTTGCCTCAGGGTCTCGGTGATGCGAGCCAGCACGTCCTCCAGGTTGGAAACGGAGGAGGCGGCCATGGCCACACTGTGCAGGGCGGAGACTTCCTCCAGGTGGCGCTTGGTCTCGGCGTAGAGGTGGGCGTTCTCCACCGCCACCGCGATCTCGTTGCCGATGGCGATCAATAGAGAGAGATCCTCAGCCTTGAAGTTGCGGAAGCGGCGATCGATCACGCTGAGGGTTCCCCATACGCGCTCTTTGGACTTGAGGGGGATGGTGGCAAAGGCACGGAAGTCGGAGGCCTCCCGCATCAGCCGATAGGGGTGCTGGCCATAATCTTCGATCATGATCGGCTCGCCGGTGCGGGCCACCCGCCCGGAGAACCCCTCCCCCAGCCGCACCTGTTGGACGTCCCTTTGCATCGCTTCACTCAAGCCGAAGGAGGCCTTGAGCTGGAGGGTCTCGCTGGCCGGCTCCAAGATGTGGATGGTGCCGGCCTGGATCTCCATCACCTTCAGGACCTGATCCAGGGCGCTGGTCAGGATCTGATCGAGGTCCAGGGAACGGTTGACCGTCTCCGCGATGGCGTGCAGGGCAGCCAACTCCCGCGTTCGGCGTTCCAACTCCTTCTCCGCCTGCTTTCGATCCGAGATATCGGTGCTCACCGCCAGCACCCCCACGAATGTGCCTTCTCGGAAAAGAGGGCGGGCGGAGACGATGACCGGCAGCGTCGAACCATCCTTGCGCCGGAAGGAAACCTCGTAGCGAGTCGGCACGCCCAGGGGATATTTGGCCGTCTCCTCGGCGACCTTGGCACGGTCCTGGGGGGCGATGAGGGAGTTCCAAGGCTGCCCCAGGAGTTCCTCCCGGGCGTAGCCCAGCATCTTGGCCAGGCGTGGATTCACGAAGGTGAGAATTCCGCTGAGATCCTCGATGCTGATCCCCTCGCTCACCCCTTCCACGATGCTCTCGTTGAAGGTTTTGAGGGACTCGATTTGCTGCAGTTGGGTGGTGGTCGATTCGTAGAGGCGAGCGTTCTCGATGGCCACCGCAGCCTGGTCGGCCACCGCCCGCAGGAGTTCGGCATCTTCCTCGCTGAAACGCTTGGGCTGCCACAGGGCCACGACAGCCAGGGTGCCCATGGCCCGCTCGCCCACCAGCAGCGGGGCCCCCACCCCCGACTTCACACCAGCCTCCACGAAAGTCCTCAGCCGGCGAGGGTGGTGGGCGTAGTCCTCTACTAAGATCGGGCGCTTGCTGGTGAGGATCTGAGCGGTGACCCCCGCGTCGAGGGGGGTGCTCACCTCGCTCAACTCCGGGGGCAGGTTGTAAAGATAGGGGAAGCGGATGCTCTGCTTGGCTTCATCCACCAACGCCACCCAGCCGGCATCGCCTCCGATCAGACGGCGCGTTCTGCAGGGCGATGGAGGCTTGACCGGCCAACGCACTGGCCAGTTCCACCTCTTGCTTATCGAAGATCCGTTGCTGACCGCGGCTGTAGATATGCAACTCGCCTACCTTCTCAGTGGACGGCATCAGTGGGACGCTGAGAAGGCTGTGCAACTTCTCCTGTTCAACGAGGTTCTGAGGAAAGCGCGAATCCTGACGTAGATCGGCAATGTAGATGGGCTCCTCAGGGCCAGCTTTTTCACGGGCCCGATCCAGCGGGATGAACTGAGAGGGCGCAGACTGGGAGGAGAGACCGGTGCTGGCCTTGATCACGAAGCCAGTTCTCTCCTCGTTCAACAAGACCAGGCTGGTGGCAGGGGCGGCGAAGACCTGAGCCGTCTCCTGGACGATGGTCTCCAGCACGGCCGCCAAGTCAAGCTGCGCGTTGATGGCTGCGCTGGCGCGCTTCAGCGCAGACCAGCGCTCTTGCTGACGCTTAGCCTGATCCGAGAGCAAGGCCATTTCGATGGCGAGCGCAGCGTGCTGGGCCAGGCCCTGAACGAAGCTTAACCCTTCCTCGCTGGGAGATCCACCCTCCTCTGGCTGGATGACCAGGAGGCCCAGGGGACCAGTGCTTGCACGCAGGGGCGCCAGCACCACGAACTCAAGTTGGAGGGCGCGGACCCACTCGGGAGGGATCAACTCGCTCAAGGCCGCAGCGGAGACGAAAAGGGGGGCTGTCTTTTGAACGAACTGCCAGCGGGCTGGGAACTCGCGGACCTTGATGGGGCGCATGCTCTTGAAAGCGCGTTCCAGCTCGGGGTCAGGATGGCGCATCAGGTAGAAAGTGGGGAGTAGCGCCGATTGCTCCTCGTCAAGGAACAGGAGCATCACCTGGCGTGCTCGGCTGGCCTCCAAGATAGTGTGGGCCAACCGTTGCAAGCCCCATGTCAGTTCCGAGATCTGGTGGGCCGCCTGGACCAGCTCCAAGAAGACCTGGCTCTCCCGCGAGCGCACGCGCTCGGCGGCCAGGAGACGCGCCTTCTCCACCGCCGGGCCGAGCTGATCAGCGATGGTGCTGAGAAGTTGCTTCTCCTGGGAGCTGAAATGGTGGGGGTTATGGGTGGCGAGGCCCAGCAGGCCGATGACCTTTTCCTGGGCACGCAGGGGTAGGAGGGCCGCCGCGCGAAAGACCTCTTTGGCCTCCCGCGATTGGCTGGCCTCTTGCGAAAGGTCCTCGCTAAACCAGGGCTGCCCAGATTCGATGGTCTTCCTATACCAGGTGTCGGCGCCCGACCCCGTCACAGAATCAACAAACTCTCGGGAAAGCCCGCGCTGAGCATAAACGACGAGCCGCTCCCCACGCTCATCCAGCAGTGCCGCGTAGCCCGCCTCAAAACCGCTCAGGCTCATCATCTCCTTTAAGACTGTCTGTAGAAGTTCGGCCGGTTCCGGGGAAGTGCTGGCCCGTGCCATGAGTTCGTTGACCACGCTCAATTCGTGGTCCCTCCGCTTGAGTTCGCGCAGCAAGCTCTGGGCGGCCCAGGCGCTGGTGAAAAAGAGGCCGCTGACCAGAACGGCGTTGGCGGCGGTCATCGCTGTCCACGGCTCGGTAAGGATCACAGCCAGGGCATATCCCAGAGAGGAGGTGGTGGCAGAGAGGAGGGCGATGCGGCGCTCCCAGAGCACGCTGTGGTTGCTGATAACGAACAAGTAGAGGAGAGGCAACACGGGGAAGATCTTTCCCAAGACGAGGAAGGCCATGGTGACCAGCAAGGGATCGCCCACCGCCTGCAGGTAGCGCTGTAGCCGAGCCCCGTAGAGGCTCCGAAGGAGGTGGAGGGCGGCCTGATAGGTCACCATCAGTACGGCCAGGGCGATCAGCCCCTGGCGGAGGGTGGGCTCCACAGGCGCCCAGATGACGGCTAGGACAAAAAGGAGCCCTATCCCACCCAGAAGGAGGGTTAGCCGCTCGAGAGGATTTAGCTTGTGCACGGGCTCACCGTCCGCCCCCGATCCATAACCTCTACCTTACTATAGAGCGGAGAGGGTGAAAATAGGAAGCAAGTACTATGCCCCAGAATTTGCCTTCAATTTGGGCCGCGCTCGCGTCTGGGCGGGGTGCCCTACCTTAGAGAGCGGGCGAGTTCAAGGCGACGACTAAGGCGATGGCGTTGTCCCAGGAATGGGAGAGGCTCAGCGCAAGGCGGGTGAGTCCACCGGTCTGGGCGATCTCCCGCGCCCGACCGTGGAGGTAGACTTGGGGTCTGCCTTGGGGGTCCGGCAGGATCTCGATCTCGCACCAGGCGGGCCCCTGAAGTCCAGTGCCCAGGGCCTTAAGGACCGCCTCCTTGGCGGCGAAGCGAGCGGCCAGCTCCGGGGGGCGACCCCGGCAATAAGCCAACTCGGCGGCGGTATAGACGCGGCCGAGGAAACGGCCGCCCCACCGGTTGACCACCTCTTGGATACGGCGGATCTCCACGATGTCCACCCCCACCGCCAGCATGGCCTACCTCCGGTTCACCGAGAGGGTCTTGGGGGCCGCCTCTTCCAGGGGGTA
>JACPWV010000202.1 GCA_016196905.1 Chloroflexota bacterium
CGTGAGCAAATTCCACCGGCAACAGGCTGAGAAGCGAGATAACGAGCATGATAGCTATGCTGACTATAGCCCGTCGGGGGGAAATAGTTCGGACGGCCAGCCTGTGGTTCAGCAAGTGAACGATTCTATCTTGGGTAACGTTCAAAGCCCCGGTAGTTACAGCCATGGCTGGCATTTCGATCTTGTCCGAGGCGAGAAGTTTCAATAAGGCTCGAGCGAGCGGTTCCGGATCGCCCATTCGCTCTATGGCTTCCTCATCAGCCGCAAGCTCCTTGGCCTGCACATAGCTATCCCGGAGCTCGCCAATCGTGGGAATGAAGAACAACCCCCGTGCCAGAGTCATGGTGAGAAGAATTCGTAGGGGATCTCGCTGCTGGACGTGATATTGCTCGTGCCATAGCACAGCTCGCAGTTCCTCGCTGTCCAGGCGATCCATTAATCCAGTCGAAAGACAGACCTGCGGAAGCGCGAGACCGAAGCTGAAGAGTAAAGGCTGGTCACTTCGAATCAGACGTAGGCGTTGTGCCAACCCTGTTTCACACGCCAACTGTTCAAGATGCGGAGGCATAGGGCATTCTTCTTGCAAGAGTTGCTGAACCCGCTGATGGGTTGAGAGGACTTTTTGCAAAACGCTGATTAGGAAGGCCAAAGAGATAAGCGCCAGAACAAAAGCTGGGAACCCCCATCGCCACGCATAGATTGCGCCACCTAAGCTAGTCAAGGCCCAATAGCAAAGCTCTGCCACATACATTAAGGGCGATGGTGCCGAGATGAACAAAGTCAATAAGGCAGCTAGGCTAGCTCCGCTGAGCCCCACCAAGAGATAGAACGATCTTCTAGCGGCGCAGGCTGGCCTTGCGCAACGCAACCATTCCTTCATCCTAGCCTCTGCCACCTCGCCTTCGAATCAGCTCCCTGAGCGCCTCGATCTGTTCAGCGGGGATCTCGTCCAAGACATCCACAAATTGAGCTAGGGCCAACTCCCCGAAATCGTCTAGTAGTCCGCGCACCACCTGCTGGGAGACACTCTCCAGGAACGCTTCGCGGGTCTCGGAAGGGACGTAACGAAAAGCTCTCCCCTCCTTGTAGCGTCGAAGCAAGCCCTTTTTGACCAGGCGGTTCATAACCGTCATGACCGTTCGGTAATTGGCTTTACCTCCGAGCCGATCGCACACATCCTGCACCGTCGGCTGCTCCAAGTCCCAGACAGCCTCCGTGATGCGTGCTTCCAATTCGCCCAGAATTCGGGACAATCCCGACCGATTTAGCTTGAAAATACGGATGGAACCGCCTTTGGGGGTCAACGGCTTTCCCCTCTGCACCAACTCTTACTCATTATAAGAGCAAGTTCTCTGGAGAGCAATCCTTCTGTGGGCGCGTTTTAAAAGGTTTTTCCCTCGAGAACATCCTCGCGGTGCACGCTGCACAGTTCTCAGCCAGGCACCCAGTCCGTGGGCAATGACTGCGAGAGATCGAAGATCGTCGTCGAATTGATCTCAGGGTTCAACTTTTGGGGCCGCGGAGGCCCAGAAGCCCACCCTAATCAAGAGCGCGCGGCGGGTCAATCCACCCGCTCGCTCCGCCACTAACCCCTTCCCCCCCGGTGGATCGAAAACCTCTCCATTCCTCAACTCTTACACATTGTAAGACAGACTGCTCATAAAAGCAATCCCCTCGTGGCCTAGCTCAATGCGTTGCGATGCGATGTAAATAGCCCAGGGCGACGCCTAGCATGAACGTGGTTAGCATGAAGATAAACTGAACTCGAGCCAACCACCGCCACGCCGCTGGAAGCGTGGGCGTCTCCGGCAACGGGTGGGGGTTAGCCTCCGTTTCAACCGCAGCCCGCCTAGGAAGCCTCAGCAGCCTGGCAGCTATCCACCACTGCATCGCGCCCGCATTCGTCAACATGGCGACGACAATAACATGTTTAGCAAATAGCAACAGGGCATAGGGGTATCCATAGGTGGATACCACCACCAATTGGCGCAGAATCGTCTCCGGACCTTTCCAGATGGGCACCGGCGCCTCGGAGATCGTGTTGTAGACAAAATTATATAGGCCACTCCCCCCTAGACCAATCAGACCTGCCCACATCAAAGCCATCAAAAAATGTGAACTGCGAAGGGCCTGAGCTGATAGTTGCATCACAGATTGCCATTCCATCGGCCTCAAGCGTACGAGTCCGAAAGTAGCAACGGCCAGAGCCAACCCTGCCAAAACGTGAACGATGAAAGCGTACAGATTAGCCATATCCCGAACAGAAAACTCTTCCGGCGAGGCTTCCACCTCGAGGCTAGGTATTGGAGGAAGGTCCGCGATAGGCCCAACTCGCTCTTCGAAGAAAACGTGGGCGACCACCGGTTCATTAAAGGCGATGTGGACGATCCAATCGCCGGGCCCAGAAAAGATCACCGTTCCTTGGTAGGTACCTGGTGTGGCCTCCTCTTGTTCTCGCGCCACGACGGTCAACTCTGCACGGTTGGACTCCCTGGGCTGGGTCAGAAACAATATAATGGCGTCCTCGATTGGCTGCCCGGTGCTGCGGTCGCGAACCTGGAGACGATAAGTATGCTCCAAGGGCTTAATCGCAGCCCGGACGACTTCGACTTGAACACGAACAACCGATGTGGCTTGAGCCAATACATGCAGCGCCAATAGGGGCAGCAGGGAGAGGAAAGCGCTGAAGATGATGAAGTGGAACTGACCCGTACTTATCTTGAGTCGGCGCCATAGATCATCCATGAGTCATTAACCTTTACGGAGCCCGGTAGCGAGAGGTCACATCGGCTTGGACTCGCCTTTGTTCTTCATCCCACCATGTTTTGATAAAAACCACCACTGCCTCGATTTCGGCTTCGCCTAGTTCATCACTATAGCCAGGCATTGAGATCTGCAGCCCCAACTTGCCGTTTTGGATCCAGTCACGGATTTGCTGATCAGGATGATGCCAGGCATGGCCCGTTCGATCCAGGGCTGGCCCGATTTGGCCCTCGCCGCGCGAGCCATGGCAGCGGGCACAGGTCGCTTGGTAAACCTGTTGACCTAGAGCCAAGAGCGAATCTTGAGCAGGACCTGAACGAGAAGGAGCCATGCCGCAAGCCACAAGCAGGGATGCAACCCATAAGAAGCTAACACACCTCAGAATGGTTTTCATAAAACCGACCACGATTTTTCATCCCGACCCACTCAGTAGCTCGCGGATGTGTTTGACCAGCAGTTCGCCGAGCCGAGGGCCAGCCCAGGGAGCGACTAGGCCTTCGTCGGACAAAGGCGTGGAAACATACCAGCGCTTTCTACCCTGCTGATCAATGATGAAAACCCCAGGCGTGTGCTCGAAGTCGTCCTCGCCTGGTTGTGCGACGACCGCGATGGAGTATGCCTCCCACACGGGCACGAGTTCCTCCGGAGTGCCGGTTAGAAAGCGCCAGCTCGGAATCTCGTCCAGGCGTTGCTCCCTCGTGAATTTGGCCACATCCTGCGGGGCGTTGAACACTGCATTGACATTCACGGCAAGAAAGACGACCTGCTCAACATCGCCCCCGAGTGATCGGTGTGTCCTGCGAAGCTCAAAGGCAGTCAGTGGGCAAGTCTCATCACAGCGGCTATCGAAGAAGGCGAGGATCACGACCTTGCCCCGAAAGTCAGACAGGGCCATACTAGCACCCTTCTGGTCGATCAACCGAAAGTCCGAGGCCCGCCCGGCCAACTCGGTACCCTGATAGACTCTCGGGGCTTCCGAGCGGTTAAAGGTAGACAAGCTTCTGATGTACGCTACCCAGGCCAAGGCTGCCAGGATTCCAACGACACCCAACAGCAACACTGCCCATCTTTTGTAAGGATCAGTCCACTTCCTCAGATAATCCGTGTTCGGCCACCCCCGAAGTCAATTTGCACCGTCAATTTATATTACAGTATGTAAGACTTTAAGCCAAAAGATTGAAGCGTTCGTGAGGTCCAGAATCGCTAGTTTGACGCGAAGCAAAAGATGGGCTCGCAGCACACTTGCTGTTTTTTCCACTACATCACATGAGCGTGTATTCCGGGCCGCTGCCTCCCTCGGGAGGGGTGAGGCGTCCACCTTTGGCGCTGATTGCCCCGCACTGAATACAGTTCGTGGGGTTGACCCTCACCACTTTCTGGCCGTTTGATACAACCCCCCATTCGTACACACTGGCTGGGCACATGTGGATCCATGCCTCGCCTACTTCCTCCGACACGCGCGGTTGGATGCGCAGATGGGTGGGCTGGTTATCTCGGCTTCGGTTTCCGCTGACATACACGCTGCTGAGCTTGTCGAAGGTCAGCACGCCGTCCGGAGGCGGGTAGGTACGCGATCCTCGAAAGAGAGCCTGCTCACTGTCCGCCCCCGTGCGGAATCTCCAACCCGGAAAGATCCCGTCGGTCACGGTCATCAGCCCCGCAAGTATCACCCCGGGCGCAAAGCCGTATTGAAATGACTGGCGCATGTTCCGCACCCGGTAGAGGTCACGCCAGACGAAGCTGGCCTTCACCGCACGATCGTAGTTGTCGAGCGCATGGGGAGCGCCTGGGTCCACCCCAGCTTTCAGGAGCTCGAAAATCGCCTCCGCGGCCAGGATGCCTGACCACATGGCGTAGTGAATCCCCTTCAGCGCAGGGACATTGACGAAGCCCGCCGCGTCGCCCACGAGCAACGCTCCGGGAACGTTCAGGCGATCGGGGAGGGAATAAAATCCCCCTTCCGGGATCGTCTTGGCACCCCATCCGATCCGCTGAACAGCGGAGAGCATCTGTTGGAAGAGGGGATGGCGCTTCATTTGCTGCATGAGGTCATGGACAGAGAGGGAAGCATCGGAGTAGCCCATGCCCAGCACCAGGCCGAGAGATATCATATGGGGACCCATCGGATAAACAAAACTCCCGCCGAATTCTCGAAAGCGCATCTGGTTTCGCAGGGGCCAGCCCATGGTATGGATAACTTTGGTGAGCGGCTTGGGTACCTCCCACACCTCCTTCACCCCCAGCGCATAGCTCTGTGGGTTCGTTCGTTTGAGCCCGAAATGTTCAATAGCCGCCTGCGTGAGGTGCCCGGTAGTCCCCTCACCGAGGAGCGTCACTTTGGCCGCCATCTCCGACCCCGCTTCGGAATTCGGAAGTCGGTTCCCCTCCTTGTCCAGTCCCCTATCCCCGGTGCACACGCCTCGCACCACGCCATTCTCCACCAGCAGCTTCACGCCGGCGGTCTCGTTCAGGATGGTCACTCCCAATGCTTCCGCCTTTTCCGCAAGCCAGTCCCCCACTTTGCTGAGCGACGCTACGTAATAGCCCCTGCTTCGCATAGGAGGAGGGATGAGCGGGCTCCGGAAGGCATGCCTTTCGGTTAAAAGATAGAGAGCTTCATTGGTGACGGGACCCAAAAAGGGCAGGTCGGTGTCCCGGAGATCCGGGAACAGGCGCCTAAAAGCCACGGGGTTTACCACCGCGCCCGACAGCAGATGGGCGCCCGGGTATTTCCCCTTCTCGATGACGACGATGGGGTATTCCCCTAAAGATCCCCTCAGCTTAGGAGCCTCCTGCAGAAGCTGAGCCAGGCGAATCGCCCCCGCCAAGCTGGCCGGGCCCGCACCTACAAAGAGAACCCCAACCTCAATTCGGGACTCGGCAGGGGCCTGAAGGCGGGAGATGAATTCGCCCGCCTGAACAGGGGGCTTGAAATGTGCCGGGATCATGTCCATTCTACTGGCCGATCCAGGAGCGCTATCCGTCTCACCCAGCAGGAGATAACGCCCTAGCAGGTAGATCGGCCGAACGAAGATCAAGACAGCGGCGCCCAGCAGGGCCGCTAGGATCAGCGGACGAGCCAGCATGGCCGGGATCTGCCAAGAGGTGATCAACATAGCGATGAGCGCGGTCAAGAGCAGCGGCAGCAAAAGTAAGCGAGGGATCGCCTTCATCGTTTCTCCCTAGAGGCTTAAGAGAACCAAGTCAGACGCCGAGAAGAGAAGCAAAACTTTCTTGGGCCATCTCCAGGACGGGGGTAGGCCATAATCCCAGTTGTAACGTGCCCCAGGCCGTCAGGAGCAGGGCCAGGGCGAGCGAGGGGCTCAGGCTCACGGGGGCCGGCTGGGCCCCCGGCTCGCGCATGTACATGATCACGATCACCCGCAGGTAGTAGAAGGCGGCCACCACACTGTTGAGAACGGCCACCACTGCCAGCCAGAGATACCCGGCCTGGACCGCCGCCCCGAAAACATAGACCTTGGCCAGGAAACCGGCGGTGGGCGGAACGCCGGCTAGGGAGAGCATGAACAAAGCCATGCTCGCCCCTAGCCAAGGACGGCGATGCCCCAAACCTTGATAATCGTTCAAGGACAGATACTCCCGCTCTCCCTCACGTAGAGCGATGAGCACGGCGAAGGCCCCTAGGTTCATAAAGGTGTAGGCCAGGAGGTAATACAATGCGCTGGCCACGCCGAAATCGTCAGAGGCCACCACTCCCATAAGGATGTAGCCAGCGTGGGCGATGCCGGAGTAGGCCAGGAGGCGCTTGATATTGCTCTGGGCCAGGGCGATGATATTTCCTATGCTCATGGTCAGCGCGGCCAAGACCGCGAACAGCGGCGCCCAATCGGAGACCATCGTCCCCAGCGCCTGGGGATAGATGCGCAGCACGGCCGCGAAGCCCGCCGCTTTAGCCGCCACCGACATATAAGCGGTCACCGAGCTGGGCGCTCCTTCATAGACATCCGGGGTCCACATGTGGAAAGGCACCAGCGCCACCTTGAAGGCCAGCCCTATTCCTAGCAGGCCCACCCCCAGGATCAGCAGAAGATCCACCCCGCCGGCGCGCCCTGCCAGGGTGGCCCCCAGAACCTCGAGGGAGGTGGTTCCCGTCGCTCCGTACAGCAGCGCGATCCCATACAGCAGAAAGCTGGAGGCGAAGGCGCCCAAGAGCAAATACTTGAGGGCCGCCTCTTGGGAAAGGAGATCGGTTCGGCGATAGCCGGCCAGAACGTACAGAGAAAGCGAGAGCACCTCCAGGCCTAAAAAGACGATCAAGAGGTCGCGGCCAGCGGCCATCAGCATCCCGCCCAGGGTAGCGAACAGGATCAAGGCATAATGTTCACCGTGTTCCATATCCAGATCGACCAAGTAGCGCTGTCCTATGAGCACGGCCAAAACCGCGCTGAGCAGCAAGATCCAGTTAGCGAAGTAGGCCAAGGGATCGATCCCCACCGCTCCACCGAAGGCGCTGCGAGTCCCATGGCCCACGGCCAGGTTGGCCAGGATAGCCGCTCCCAGCCCCAGCAGGCTCAAGTAAACCAGCATCGACTTTCGGGCGGCGGGCAAGAAGAGATCCAGCAGGAGAATCAGTCCCGCCACCCCAGCCAGGATGAGCATGGGGGAGATGACCCATAGATCGTTCATCGAGATTCCCTACGCCGGGCGCGCATCTGGCTGGCGTGCTCGTCCTCGGAGGAGTTGGCGATTCGGCAGCGGATGGGGCGAAGCATAGGCAGATCTCCATGGATCAACTTGCCCACCGCCTGCACATTCCATCGATCGATGTACACCCGCATCTCGGGGACCGACCCCTCGCCAACCCTGATCGTATTCATCTTCCCGTCAAGGATAGCGTCTGGGCCGCCGCTGCGGCCTCCACCTGCTCGAGGAGCGCGCTCACCGAGGGCTCGACTCGCTCCAGGAAAGGCCCGGGGTAGACGCCAATGAGCACGATCAGCGCGATCAAGGTGGCCAGGACCACCGCCTCGCGCGGCGAGAGGTCGGCGATGCCTACATTGTCGGGCTTGTCCAGCGCTCCGAAAATCATCCGCCGCAGTATGGACAATAAATAAACCGCGGACAGGATCACCCCCGTGGCGGCGATGGCTGCCCATAGCGGCTGATGAAGGAAAGTCCCCACCAGGATCAGGAACTCGCCCACGAACCCATTGAGCCCCGGCAGGCCTAGCGAGGAGAGCGCCACGATCAAAAAGGCGAGGCTCAGCTTGGGAGCGACTTTCCACAGTCCGCCGAACTCGGCGATGGCGCGGGTGTGCCGCCGCTCGTAGAGGAACCCCACCAAGATGAACAGGGCTCCCGTGCTCAAACCGTGGTTGACCATCTGCAGGAGTCCCCCAGCCATGCCCGGCGCGTTCATCACGAAGAGGCCCAGCATCACGAAACCCAGGTGGCTCACACTGGAATAGGCCACCAGGCGTTTGGCGTCGGCCTGCCGCCAAGCCACCAGCGCGCCGTAGAGGATGCCGATCAGGGCCAGGGCTACCATCAGGGGGACGGCCGCCAAAGCGGCCGCCGGGAAGAGAGTCATGGCGAAGCGGATGAATCCGTAGGCGCCCATTTTGAGCAGGATGCCAGCCAGCAGCACGCTGCCTGCGGTGGGCGCCTCCACATGAGCATCGGGCAGCCAGGTATGGAGGGGGAAGAGGGGCACCTTGATGGCGAAGGCGATCCCAAAGGCGAGGAAGAGCCAAGCCTGCGTGCCGGCGTCGATCGAGAGTCGCTGCAGATCGGGGAGATCGAAGCTGAGTTGGCCCCGCTGCGACAAATGGAGGCTCGCCAAGGCTAGGATGGCCAACAGCATCAAGACGCTGCCGGCCATGGTATACAGGAAGAACTTGACCGCGGCGTAGACTCGCCGCTCATGCCCCCAAATGCCCACCAGGAGCGCCATGGGAATCAGGGTGACCTCCCAGAACACATAGAAAAGAAAGAGATCCAAGGCCAGGAACACCCCCAGCATGCCGGCCTCCAAGACCAATATCAGGATCATGAACTCCTTGACCCGCGCGGTGATCGACCAAGAGACCAGGATGCCCAGCGAAGTCAACAGCGCCGTGAGCAGGACCAGAAAGAGGCTGATCCCGTCCAGGCCGAGATGGTAACGAATCCCCAGTTGCGGGATCCAGGCGTAACACTCCTCGAACCACATCGTGGCCGCATTGGGAACGCACTCCCGGAAGGGCAGCAACGGCGAACCCGGGTCGAATAGGATCAGTAGCATCAGCGCGGCCGCCAAGGTGATCAGGCTGATGATCAGAGCCCCGGCCTTGATCGCTGCCTCCTCGCGATGATCGATCAGGGCCAGCAAGATCGCCCCCAACAAGGGTGTGAAGATCGTCAGAGATAGCAGTGGTAACACGATTTCACCTGACGATCAAATAAACAAGGATGCCCACCACGCCCAAAAAGAAGGTGAAGGCATACAGGCGCACATATCCACTTTGTACCTGGCGCAGGGCCGCCCCGCCCAGCTGGAGGACTAGTCCGATGCCGTTCACCGCGCCGTCGATGATCCCCTGGTCCAGCACGCCCGCCAACAACTCGGCCAGGCCGACCACTGGACGCACCAAGAGCGCGTCGTAGAGTTCATCCACATAGTACTTGTTTTTGAGCAGCCCATAGATCGGCCCCAGCCGTCGGGCCCAGCGCACCGGATCGATCGCCCCGCGCAAGTAGGCCAGCCAAGCCAGGCCGATGCCGGCCACGGCGGCGGCCAGCGGCCAGGTGATCAAAGCCAACTCGGAAGGGCCCGAGGTGAGGGTTATCGACGAAGTGCGTTCAGCGACCTCGAAAACCGGCTCTAGATAAGACTCAAGGCTTGAACCCAACCACCCACCCAAGGTGGCTAGGACGGCTAAGGCGATCAGTGGCCCGGTCATCAGAGCAGGGGATTCGTGAGCGTGCTCGACGCGGCGCGCATCACGACTCGTGCGCGGCCGGGCCAGGAAAACTAGGAAAAAGTGCCGGGACATGTAAAAGGCGGTGAGGGCGGCCGTAGCCATGCCCATCGCCCACAGCAGCATGTGACCCGAACTGAAGGCCGCCGCCAGGATCTCATCCTTGCTGAAGAAACCGCTGAAGGGCGGGAGGCCGGCGATGGATAACCAGCCAGCGGCGAAGGTCAGAGAGGTGATGGGCAAGCGGCGCGCCAGGCCGCCCATGCGCTGGATGTTCAGCTCGTTGGCCAGGGCGTGCATGACGCTCCCCACTCCCAAAAACATCAGCGCCTTGAAGAAGGCGTGCGTCACCAAGTGGAACAGCCCCGCCGCGTAGGCGCCGATCCCCATCGCCAGGAACATGTAACCCAATTGGCTAATCGTGGAGTAGGCCAATACGCGTTTGATATCGTCCTGAACGGTGGCGATGCTCGCGGCGTAGAGGGCGGTCAGCACGCCGATGAGAGCCACCGTCGCTGCGGCCAGGGGGGCCAACTCGAATAACACGTGGGTGCGCGCCACCAGGTAGACGCCCGCGGTGACCATGGTGGCGGCGTGGATGAGCGCGCTCACCGGGGTGGGGCCCTCCATGGCATCGGGAAGCCACACATAAAGGGGGAGCTGGGCCGATTTCCCGATGGCTCCCACAAAAAGGAGCAAGGCGATGGCCGTGGCCGTGGCGCTCCCCATGGCCAGCAGTTGGGGGGCCGCAGCGAACACCTCTGCATAGCGTAGGGTTCCGAAAGTCAAGAAAATGGTCAGCACCCCCAGGGCGAAACCGAAATCGCCGATGCGGTTGACCACGAAGGCCTTCATCCCCGCCAGGGCCGCCTCCCGCCGCTGGTACCAGAAGCCGATCAACAAGTATGAGCACAAGCCCACCAGCTCCCACCCCACATAGAGCAGCAGAAAATTGTCGGCCAAGACCAGGAGCAGCATAGAGAAGATGAACAAGTTGAGATAGGCAAAATAGCGGCGGAACCCGGGATCCTCGGCCATGTAGCCGACGGAATAGAGATGAATGAGGAAGCCCACCCCGGTCACCACCAAGCTCATCGTAGAGGAGAGGGGATCCCACAACAGGCTGGCGCTCACCCGAAAATCGCCCAGCGCGATCCAGGAATAAAGCGTGGACTCCAGCGAGCGTTCCTCGGCCGCCAGCTTCAGCAGCTCCAGCGTCCCTACCGCGGCCAGCGTGAAGGCCAGGCCGACCACGCCGCAGGCCAGCAGGGCGATGCCCCGGCGGCCGAGGCGATGCCCCAGCGTACCGATGATCAGCGATCCCCCCAGGGGGGTAAGCAGCAGGAGCCAAACGGTGTCGAACATGGCTGTAAGGCTCACCCCTTTAAGAGATGGATCTCGTCCACATCGACGCTGCCCCGTTGGCGGAAGATGGCCACCATAATGGCCAGCCCCACCGCCACCTCCGCTGCGGCCACCGCCAGCACGAAAAAGACAAAGACTTGGCCGCGCAACGATCCCAGCTGGTGGGAGAGGGCGATGAAGGCCAAGTTCGCCGCGTTGAGCATGATCTCGATGGACATGAAAATAACAATAGCGTTGCGGCGCACCAATACGCCTAACAGGCCGATGGTGAAGAAGGCCGCGCTCAGCAGCAAATAGCTGCCGGTGGGGACCATCACAGCCTCCGCTTGGCCAGGACCACCGCGCCGACCATGGCCACCAGCAGAAGCACCGAAACAACCTCGAAGGCGAACAGGTATTGAGTGAAAAGCAAGCGACCCAACGCCTCGGTGTTCCCCCCCAGGGCGACGATCCGCTCGGGGGTCAGCCCCTCGCCCTGCCCTCGGATAGGAGCCTGAGCTAGGCTGAACCCCAGCAGGGTGAGGAAGGTGAGCCCCAAGCCAAAGGCCCACACGCGCTGGCCGGGGACGCGATCCCCGGCCGCCTCGCCTCGCTCCAGGCTGAGCATCATAATCACGAATAAGAACAGGACCATAATCGCCCCCGCGTAGACCACCACCTGAACCGCGGCGATGAAGTGCGCCTCCAAAAGGACGTACAGGGCCGCCTGCGCCAAGAGGTGCAGGACCAAGAACAGGGCGCTGTGCACGGTGTTGCGGGCGAAGATCACGCCCAGGGCTGAGCCGAGGCCGATCAGGGCGGTGATCCAGAAGATGACCAACTCCAACATGGGATATCACCCTCCCGAAGGCTTAAGGCGCGCTTCGCGTCCGGCGCGGCTCAGGCGGGGTCCAGCTCTCCTCCAAGGCCTGGCGCCCGCCCAGGGGGAACCAGGCGCCCGGATAAGGCTCCAAGAGCATGTCCTTGCCGTAGACGAAATCGTCCCGATGGAAATCGGACAGTTCCACCTCCGGGCCGAGGACGATGGCGTCCACCGGGCAGGCCTCCTCGCAAAGGCCGCAGAAGATGCAGCGGATCATGTTGATCTCGTAAACCTTGGCGTAGCGCTCCCCAGGGGAGTAGCGCTCCGTCTCGGTGTTCTCCGCCGCCTCCACGTAGATGGCTTGCGAGGGGCAGGCCGCCGCGCATAGCGAACACCCAATGCAACGTTCCAGCCCGTCGGAGTGCCGACGTAAGACATGCAGCCCCCGAGCACGCGGGGAGGTCGGCAGGCGCTCTTCCGGGTATTGGATCGTCACCGGGCGTCGGAGAAGGTGACGGAAGGTCACACTCAAACCCTTCAGGAATTCAGTGAACATGGCCCTCTTCCTCTAAAGCAACATGTCGCGCACCACGATGGCCGTCGCCGTCAGCAGGATGTTGACCAAGGCCAGAGGCATGAGCCGCTTCCAACCCAACTGCATCAGGCGGTCGTAACGCAGTCGCGGAAAGGTCGCCCGCAGCCAGACGAACAGGAATATAAGGGCGAACAGTTTGATGAAATACCACACCAGGGGCGGCAGCAATGGGCCATTCCACCCACCCAGGAACAGAGTCACCGCCAGGCTGCTGACCACGATCATGTTGATGTACTCGGAGAGGAAGAACAGCCCCCACTTCAGGCTGGAGTACTCGGTGTGGTAGCCCGCCACCAACTCCGTCTCCGCCTCGGGCAGGTCGAAGGGGGCCCGGTTCACCTCGGCCACCGCCGCGATCAAGTACAAGACGAACCCCAGGGGCTGCAGCATCACGTTCCACACATCTTTTTGCGACTCGACGATCTCCACCAGGCTCAGCGACCCACTCACCAAAAGCACCCCCATCACCGCCAGGCTCACCGGCAGCTCGTAGCTGATCATTTGCGCCGAGGAGCGCAGCGCGCCTAAGAAAGAATACTTGCTCCCCGAGGACCAACCGGCCAACACCACCCCGTAGACGGCCATCGAGCTCATGGCCAACACATATAACAGGCCGATGTTGAGATCCGCGATGTACAAAGGGGTCTGCCGTCCCAAAATCTGGATCGACGGACCGATGGGGATCACTGCGAAAGACATGAGGGCGGGGATCACCGCCACGGCGGGGGCCAAAAAATAGACGGGCAGGTCCACCCCTTGGGGGATGATCTCCTCTTTGAAGATCAGTTTGAGGATGTCCGCCAACGGCTGCAAAAGGCCGAAGGGCCCGACCCGGTTGGGGCCAATGCGCGCCTGCATCCTTCCCACCAGCCGCCGTTCCAGGAATATCAGGTAGGCCACCGCGGTGAGCAGCACCCATACCGCGATGGCGATCTTGACCCCCACGATGCCCAGATCGATGAGCAGATCCAGGTCCATCAACCGGCTCCTACCTCGATATACACGCGCCTCGTGCCCAGCTGATTTAGCGCGGCCCCGGGCAGGTTGCCATAGGCGAAGACCGCCCCAGGCTGGATGGTATGCGCGATGTGGGCGGGTAATTCCAGGGCTCGTCCGTCCGCCCAGATGCGCACCAGCTGGCCCTCCCTGATGCCGAGTCGCTGGGCATCCTGCGGATGGAGGTGAAGGCGAGGCTCGGGAACGAGATAACGAAGTAATTGGGTACGGCTGACCATGTTTCCCCCGTCGAAGAGCCAGGGTCCGACTACCAGGTGAAACTCACCCTCCCGCAACGCGGTCAACTCGGGTTCCGGCAAGGGAACCCACTCGTCCGGCAGCCAATCCGCGGGCAAATGCTCGCTCCCGGGGTGGTCTGGGGCGGGGCAGGGCCACTGCAGTCCCACCTCGCCCAGGCGAGCGTAGGTCATGCCGGCGTAGACGGGCGCTACTCGCCTCAACTCCTCCCAGATCGCCTCCGCGGTTGGGTGTTCGAACCTGTGGCCCATGGCCACGGCCAGGGCGCTGAGGATCTCGGCGTCGGTTTTGGCTTGGCCGCGCGGGGGCGTCGCCGGCCAGATCCGCTGCACGCGGCGCTCCAGGTTGGTGAAGGTCCCCCCCTTCTCGGCAAAGGCGGCCGCCGGCAGCACCACCTGGGCCCGAGTGGCCGTCTCGGTCAGGAAGAGTTCTTGCACGATGAGCAGCTCGACCTTGCTCAGCGCCTCCTCGACTAAGCCTCGATCCGGGTAATGCGCCAGCGGGTCCGCGCCCAGGATGTACAGGCCTACGATCTCCCCGGCGGCCGCCCCGGACAGGATCTGGCGCGTATCGCGCCCAGGCTCGCTGGGAAGTTTCGCGCCCCACAATTTCTCCATCCGCTCCCGCACAGTCGGATCCTCGATGGACTGATGGCCGGGCAACAAGCGTGGGTGGACCCCCATGTCCAGGGCACCCTGGGCGTTGCCGCCTCGGCGAATAGGATACAGGCTCGCCCCCTGAGGGCCGAGGCCCTTAAGCAACGCCAAATCGATCAGAGCGGGCAGGTAGCCTTCGTCGACC
>JACPWV010000203.1 GCA_016196905.1 Chloroflexota bacterium
CCTTGCCTACAAGTTGAGCATTCTGCTGCCGCCTTGGTATGACGAGACCCTCTGGTTCAATGTCATCCTCCGGGCCTTCTTTTTACCTTTCGATGCGGGCAGCTTTGGCTTGCTGTATCTCCTCGGTCGGCGCCTCCTCGATCCTATTGGGGCGCTGCGGGTGGCCTGGTCCTATGCTCTCTTGTTAGTTCCCCTGGAAATTTTCCTCGGCTGGTTTGACGTGCTGCCTCTGTTTTTCATGTTGCTGGCCCTGTATGCCACTCTGTTGGGGCGCGCGCACCTCAGCGCACTCTCCATGGGCATTGGATTCATGACCAAGGTGTTTCCCTTGCTGGTGCTTCCCTTGGCGTGGAGAAGGCTTCGATCTGCTCAGCGCGTACCCTTTACCCTCTTGCTGAGCGGAAGCATCCTGCTTCTAGCCTTTCCCTTTGTGCTCATCAACCCGCAATATTTTCTCGCGTCGTTACGGGTCAATTTCGAACGATCGTCCTGGGAGTCGATCTGGGCCCTTTTAGAAGGCTATCCTGGCTTCGGCCAGGTGGCTTATTTGCCTTCGCGCTTTGAAGTGGATATGGCAGCCTGGCAGGTCCATCCTTCCAGCCTGCCCTGGCCTGGGATCACTTTAGCCTTTGTCTTCTTGTTCTTGTTCCTCTACACCCGTCGCTTCGATTGGCAAGGCGATGGTCAAGGCGTGGTCTTCACCGGCCTGACCCTCAATCTCGTGTTGCTGTGGTCGAGGGGGTTTAGTCCCCAGTTCATCGGATACTTGTTCCCGTTCATCCTACTGGGTCTCCCCCCGGGCCGAGGCCTGGCCTATAGCTTCCTCTTCAGCTTTCTATTCTTCGCGGAATGGCCAGTCAGTGTCTTTTTGAGTTGGGACCCGGGGTTCGTCAGCCTATGGATCGTGGGCCGCACTCTATTGCTTATCGTGCTCTCACTGGATTATCTGTTCATCCTGTGGCCTCCCCAGGGCCGCGTCTGGGTGGCTCTTCAGCGTTGGTCCTTTCCAGCCACCACCGCGCTTTTGTTGCTGGCTGGGCTGGGGGGCAGCGCATATGGCCTGCAGGTATATTCCCGCTTGCGTTTGGATGTGGAACCCTTGAAGCCAGTGATCGAAACGCTCCGGGATGAGCGTCTCGAACGTTCCACCGTGGTCGTTGCCCCGAATAGCGTGTACCGGCGCTTATATCCCTATGTGAGGGATGGAGTCGATTTTTATGTCCTGCCCGTGCTGGAGAGCAAATTTCTGCACGATTCCTACCCGCAGCTGGAAGTCTCGCTCGCGAGGCGTCCCACGCTGTGGTGGATCTACGACGCGTCGCGGTGGGAGGGCGACGAGGGTTCCCGCATCGATGCCTGGCTCAGCCAGCGGGCTTGTCGGGCCAGCGCTTCCTGGTATGAGAACACCTATGCCGCGCGTTATGTGACCGAGATCGCTCCCGCTGTGGCAGCGCAACAGGCTGAGTTTGGGGAAGGCATTCGGCTGGCGGCGTTCGGTGTCGCGCCCAATGTCGTCTCGCCGGGCCAGGGACTATGTGTTTCCTTGCGCTGGAGAGCCAGCCAATCGATCGAGGAAGATTACACGGTGTTCGTGCACCTGGTGGGCCCTCAAGGGCTGGTGGCGCAGAACGATCAGCCTCCGGTGGGTGGGTTTCGACCGACTTCGAGTTGGACTGCCACTGAGGAGATCTTGGATTACCACGGGTTGATCATCCCCCCCGATGCCCCGCTCGGTCGCTATGAGCTGCGCGCGGGACTATATGCCGCATCGGGGGAGCGCTTGCCGATGATCGACGAGAAGGGACAGGCGCACGGGGATTACGTCGTCCTGGGTCAGGTCGAGGTGAGTGGGTAGATCGCGTCGTCGGGCTGGGACTATGAAAAATACATCGAGGAACGATTCCGTGCCGATCCTCGAAGGGTTGATCGGAACAAACCAGCACAAGCGTCAGCTGCGGGTGATGAGCACCTTCTCGATCTTCGGACCCTTCATCTCGGCTACGGTGATGCGCAGCTTATCGTAGGAGAACTGCTCCCCCTCCCGGGGGATGCGTCGCAGGGTGTAGAGGATGAAACCGGCGATGGTTTCATACTCCTCTTTCTCGGGCAGGCCCAGCTGGAGCTCGGTGTTGGCCTCGTCGATGCGCATGAGGGCGTCCACCTGCACCGTCCGCTCATCGATGGGTTGGATGGTGGGGGTGACCTTCACCAGCTCGTCGCTGACCCGCCCCACGATCTCCTCCAACAGCTCCTCCAGGGTAACCAGGCCGGCGGTCCCCCCGAACTCGTCGATGACAATGGACATCTGCACCCGCGCCTGGCGCATCTCCTGTAGGAGCTCGCCGATGCGCTTGGTCTCGGGGACGAAAAGGGCGGGGCGGACCAGGCTCCCTACCGGTTTGCGCCGTGCCTGCGGGTCGGTGGCCAGAGTGCGCAGCACCTCCTTCATGGCCACAATGCCTGCGATCTGGTCCAGGTTCTCGCGGTAGACCGGAAAGCGAGCGTGGCTGGTCTCGGCGAAGATCTTCAAGAGATCCTCCAGCGGGGCATCCGCCTCGATCCCCACGATGTCCGGGCGGGGGATCATCACCTCGCGCACCTCGCGGTCGCTGAACTCGAAGACGCGATGCACCAACTCTCGCTCCACCTGCTCCAAAACCCCCGCCTTCTCGCTCTCGCTGATCAGCATGCGCAGCTCTGCTACCGAGTGAACCCGTTCATACTCCCGGGGTGGGCGCAAGCCCAGGCTGCGCACCAGGAGGTTGCCCGTCCCGTTCAGGAGCCAGATGGCGGGCCGGAAGAGGTTCTCGAACCAGAGGGTGGGGCGGGCCACCCACAGGGAGGTGCGGTCGGGATGCTGGAGGGCGATGGATTTTGGGGCCAGTTCGCCCAAGACCACGTGGAGGAAGGTGATCAGTGCAAAGGCCACCGCGGTGGCGACTCCGTGGGTGGTCACCTCTCCCCAGGGCCCCGGGATGGCTAGGAAGAGCGGGCGAATCAGGTCGGCCACGGCCGGCTCGCCGATCCAGCC
>JACPWV010000211.1 GCA_016196905.1 Chloroflexota bacterium
GATCTGCACGGTGCGGCCGGAGACCACCCAGGCGATCGCGTCGAAACTCTGGAGAGCACCCTCAAACTGCACCTCGATGGTGGGCGTGTCCTCGACGGCCTCCTCCGTCTCTTCCCCCTCGATGCGGAGGGCGAAGAAACGGCCGCCGGCATCCACCGCTGCCCTCACCTTCACCAGGTCGCCCACTTGGGGATCGCCGCGCACCTCGGTGGCTGCGTTCACGAAGACCTCGATCCCCGCGATCACCCAGGGCTGCGTGCCGCCGCCGTCACCGACGACCTCCATCGTTCCCTCAACGCGAAGTTCGCACTCCTCGGGTTCCTCCTCGACCCCAATCTGCACAGCCAAGAAGTCCCCGTCCGGTTCCACCGCGAACTCCACTTTCACCGGGTCGCCAGCGCGTGGAGCGCCCTCGATATCTGTGTTAGCAGCCACCCCGAAATCGACACCGCACAGCGTAGCGGCGGCAGCGGTGAGGCTGCTCAAGGGACCGCGCAGCTCGGCCACCGCCTCGCCTAGGGGAATCTCAAACTCTTCGTTCTCCGGCTCGATCTGCCGAGCCACCAGGGTGCCATCGGCCTGAGCCAGGGCGTGGGCGTGGACGAAGTCGCCCACGCCCGGCGCGCCCTCGAACTCGGTTTGCGCGTTGACCAATACGCGGATGCCGGCGATGACCCACACGTCGCCGTCGATGCTCTCGACTACCCCGCGGAAATCGACCTCCACTTGCCGGCGCGCTTCCATCACAAGGCGGATATCTCCCACTCGCGCTTCGTTGAACTCGACACGCAGCTCGGCCTTGGCCCGCGGATCGAAAGTGAAAAACAAGCGCAGTTCCTGGACCAGGAGCTTGATTTGATACAGCGAGTCGCCGGGCAGGCTGTCCGCCGAGGCCCATACTGCCCCACCTCCCAGGATGGCGGTCAGTAGCACAACAGTCGCCGCGGTGACCGCCACCCGTCCCAACCAAGGCTGCCACAGGAAGCGACGATTCGGCTCGGCCTGCAGCTTCGCGGCCTGAGCCAGGAGTCGCCGCCAGCCGGCAGCCACGGCGTCCACGCTCATCGGTTCGGTGGGTGCGAGAGCTCGAAGGGCTTGGCCGGCGCGCAGCAGAGGTCGCAGCTCCGCATCTGCGTCCTCCGACTTCGACGAGGCGGTTAGATAATCGTCCAGGAGGGATTCCCGATCGCGGGGCATCTCGGTCCTCCTCACGTGTTGGTCTCAGTGGGGAGAGAAATAGACTCGGAGTCCTCCAAACGGAGGAGTTGGGCCAAGCGGGTCAGCGCCCGAAACTGAAGCGCCTTCACCGCCCCCTCGTTCTTCCCCAGCACCTGAGCTACCTCACCGTTGGAAAGCCCCTCGACGAATTTTAGAATTAACACCTGTTGCTGGTCCTCACTCAGTTGCCTCACACCTGCCCGTACTTGCTCCACATCGGAAAGCCTCTCCAGCGGCGAGTTCTCACTCCCCGCCAAGCTCTCATCCAGCAAGATCGCTGACGGTCGTCTTTCGCGATAGTGATCGGCAACCAGGTTGTGAGCAGTGCCATAGAGCCAGGCTGGCAAGGAGCGAGGTGGGTGGCGGCCCGAACGGAGGGTCTGCAAAAACCGGGTAAAGACCTCAGCGCTCAGGTCCTCAGCGATGGCGGCGTTCCCCGTGCGCGCGTAGATGTAGCGGTAAAGCGCGGGCTGGTAGCGATCATAGATGGAGCCCAATGCCTCGTGGTCGAAGGCCCGGGCTCGGTCGAGGAGCGCCTTTTCGTCGATTACCATCTCCCTGCCACCCTATAAGACGGAAAACCCGCCCCAAAGTTACGGGGGGCGGGAGAGGGGCTGAATGGGCGAAGCTTTCGATGGTCCGTTCAAACCATCGGCCACTCGCTACTCAGCCTCCAGTTCTTCCAGCCGCTCATCGTCGATGCCGAAGAAATGCCCGATCTCGTGGATCACCGTGGCGCGCACCTCGCGGCGGATCTCCTCCTCGCTCTCGCAGACCTCCTCGATGGGCTCTAGATAGAGGATGATCTGATCGGGGGTGACCAGGTTGTAATCCAGCCCGCGTTCGGTGAGGGGGATGCCCTGGTAGAGCCCCAGCAAGGTCTCCTCCGGCCCCAACCCCATCGAGGCCAACTCCTCTGGCGCGGGCCGATCTTTGATCAGGATCTGGATGTTCTCCAGCCGGGCCCGAAACTCGGCCGGGAGCTGATCCAGTGCCTCGCGCACTAACCGTTCGAAGGCCGCACGCTTCATCGTACCACCCGACTTTCGGCCGCGGTCTCCAGCCGTCGGGATCGGCCGATCATAATCCCTGGTTGGCAATTCCGACAGAAGTTAGTGGCCCGATTGCGCACCTTGACCTCAGAGATGGGATTTCCACAGCGGGGACAGGGCTGGCCCCCCTTGCCGTGGACCGCCAGGTCCTGGCGAAACTTGAGGTGGATATCATCTCCCATCTGCCCGCGCACGATCTCGATCCGCTCCTTGAGAACCGAGCGCATGGCCAGATACAGCCGCTCGATCTCCTCAGGGCTGAGTTGAGGTCGGCGTCGGAAAGGATACAAACGTGCTGCCCACAGGATCTCGTCGGCGTAGGCGTTGCCGATACCGGCCAGGAAGAATTGATTGGTCAAGATGCCTTTGATCTCGCCGCGATGAGCCTTCAGCCGCTCTCGAAAAACCTCCAGCGCCACCTCCGGCGAAAGCGCCTCCGGGCCTTGCTCGGCAAAGCCGGGAACTAGCGAGAGGTTCTCCGTGAAATAGGCCCGTCCCATGGTCTTGTCATCCACATAGCGCAGGTCCTGCCCATCCTCCAAGTGGAGGATAAAGAAAGTTTTGGCCAGGCGTCGCTCCTCCCACGGCACCCAGTACAGACGGCCGGTCAGCATGGGGTTGATGACGAGGTGATCTCCTCGCTCGACGGAGAAAATCAAAAACTTCCCCCGCCGATCAATCGCCACAAAGCGCCGGCCCACCCAACTGGTGGATGGATCGCTGCGGCTCAAGTTGCGCACCACGATGGGTTTTAAGATCTCTAACCCCTCGATGCGACGCTTGACGAGGTATTTCTGTAAGTATTCTTTGATGGCTTCTAGCTCAGGTAGCTCAGGCATCTTAAACTCGTGGTAGTACGGATAGCTCGGTGCCTGGACTTCGATGTCGTCGCTATGTCAAGCATTTTCCGGCGCGGCGCACTCGTACACGGCTCTCGCGGCTCTTGGCCTCACCGCGGCGCCTTCAGACGCCGCGGTGAGGCCAAGAGCTTAACTGCCTGCTCCACGATCTCCTCCGGCTCGGCCAGCCGTCCCTCCCCTTCCGCCTCGAGGGGGCTGGCCAGCTTGCCATAGGTCGGCCCCACGAAGATGTAACCCAGCTTCTTCAACCTGACGATGTTCTCCTGGACGATGGAATTCTGATACATGTTGACATTCATGGCCGGGGCGATGACCACCGGTGCCTGGGTGGCCATCACCGTGACGGTCACGATGTCGTCGGCCAGCCCATTGGCGATCTTGCCGATGACATGAGCGGTGCAAGGCGCCAACACCACCAGATTCGCCTTGGCAGCCAGATAAACGTGCTCGATTTGCCAGTCGGTGCGCGGCTCGAACATATCCACCACGGGCACATGGCCAGTGAGGGCATGAAAGGTCAAGGGGGTCACGAACTTGGTGGCGCCCTGGGTCATCATCACATACACCTCGGCGCCCAACTCCATGAAACGCCGGGCCACCAAGCACGCCTTGTAGGCGGCGATACTGCCGGTCACGCCCAGGACGACGAACTTGCCATTAACCTGGCTAGGCTTGGCCATGGGTACCTCCCTCCGCCACGACGCGGCGCTGGGCATATTCACGGGACAGGATCTCGATAAGCTGCGCAACGATGGTCGGTTTGCCCTCGGCCACCGCGATCACCTCGCCGCGCGGATCGATAAAATGGCCGCGATGCCGCCCTTTCTCGATCTCTGCCAGATCGTTGGCGATCACCAGATCGGCGCGATTCTTTTGAAGAGATTCGAATCCGATGCGGCGCAGCTCCTCCGGCGACCGCCCCACCTCCAGCTTGAACCCGACCAGAAAGGCGTTTGGATCGAGATCGCGAATGAGGCGGATGACCTTGGGTGTCCGCACCAGGCGAATCACCCACTCCTCCCGCTCGGAGGGTACCTTCTCTGGGATGGATTCAGCGGGCTCGTAGTCCAGCACCGCCATGGCATGAATCACCGCATCGAAGAGAGTGCCTCCCATGGCGTCCCGGACCGCGGCGATCAAATCGGAGACGGTCTCCACCTCGATTAGACGCAGCCTGGCTCGCCTCCCGTCCGCGACATGCGGAGTAAGGCTCCCCGTCCCGTAGATGAAAGTCACCTCGGCCCCCTCAGCCAGGGCCGCCTCGGCGATGAGCGCGCCCAAGCGCCCGGTGGATTTGTTGGTGATGTAGCGCACCGCATCGAGGTTCCCTCGGGTGGGGCCGGAGGTCAGTAAAAGCTTGGCGCCGGCCAGCCTAGTCATCTGAGTACTCCATCCAGCGGTACGCTTTATACTCGACCTGGCAGGGATGATCGGGCGCAACCAGGAACTCCCTTCGCTCCGGCTGGCCGACCAGCGACCAGATGGTGCCGAAGCTAGCGTGGAAACCTGCTTGAGGTGCTAGCGTGGGATGATTCCCGCGGCACAAGCCGCCCTCGTGATCGCGCAGAATTGCCTGCAAGGCCTCGACATCGAGCGCACCCCGTCGTTCGCCCAGCAATTCCCGAGCACGCTGGTATCGGCGGATAGACAATCGCTGGCGCAGCCGCTCGCCTTCGCTCATCCCCCCTTCGGGCTGCTCTCGCCCAGGTAAATGATTGGTCGCCACAAGGATCCCCTCCTCCGGCTCGCGAAGGGTCACGCCCTGGGGGGTGGCCTCGGCCACCATGGCCTCCTGCGCATCGGCGATGAGATAATTGAAGGCCAGGAGGTGTGGAACGGAGGTGATAAAGGCGCGCGCTTGTTGAGCGTTAGCGCAAGTTTCCAACAGGATGTCGATGAGCATATGCCAGTGGAGCCCGGGGCCGGTGGCATCCAGCCCGGGCAGCGCGGCCAGCAAGACGACCAACCCGCGTTCGTTCATCCCATCCGGGCTGCCCGCCCAGTGGTGGGTCACCCCCAGGTGCCGGAGTGCACCCTGCGGCGCGATTTGTCGCACCTCTCGCCAAGGCCGCGCCTCATAATACCAATCGTAGTTGCGGGCCACCCACAGTTGCCCATCTGGCGTAATTTCCGGCATGACGGCGATGTTGGTGCAGCCCACCTGCGGCGGCCCGCCTCGCCCGTAGAAATAGGCCTTGAACGGAGTGGCAGGCAGGTCCCCCCCCGCGATCATCCCCTCCACTTTTTCAAGCAGGGGCGGATAGACCTCGCGTGCCAGGCCCTCACAGCGCTGGGCGAAGCGGACTCTTCCCTCATCGGCAGGCGGGAGGGGCACCGTGCGCAGGCGAGGGCCCATCTGCAGCCCGATCTCGTAATGGCTGCCGACGAAACGGGTCACGGGCAACGTTGCGACCTCTCCCATTCTGGCATCTATCGCTCGACGCGGTCCCTGTTGCAGCAGGACACGCGATCGGTCAAGGCTGTGTTAAGAATGAAGCTCGGACTCTCACCGAGAGAAAGATGGTGCCGCACGAACCCGACGAATGCTCGAGCTTGAAGCGCCTGATAATGCTCAATAGCGAACCCTACCCAGGCCAGTAAAACTACGACGATCAAGGCAGTACAGACCACAGCCTCAGGTCGTGACAAGTGTCGGATCATTGCTGATCCCATTTAAGTGGCGCGTCGGTAGTAAGTTACCCTTCCCTGCTACCTTTACGCCGCCTGTTCCTAGGATGCATATCAGAATAACTATGCGAAGGTCATCCCGGTCGGCTTAAGACTAATGCGAGGCCTGCTCACCCATATGCTCTGCAAGACTCGAAAGTATCTCCAGCGGCTCACCTACTAACGCCAGCTCGGCCTGGTCAAGGATCGGTGCAGCTGGATCGCGATGCAGCGCGACCAGATGCCGCGCCTGGGCCAGGCTCAGATAGTCTATCGGGTGGCCCGCAACGCCACAGGAAATGCATACATCGAAACGCTCTTGGACAGAACCCACCCAGGCCTCGGCGGACGCCAGGCCCGCCTGGATGGCACCTCGCGAAGCCCGCACCTCGGCCTTCAGCGCCTCGGCCAACTCCCGCAGCTTTTCGAACCCCTCTCTATCGCCCAGGCCGCGGCCGCCCACCAGCAGTATTCGCCTCCGCGCCGGCGGCACCTCCTGGAGAAGCCTCTGCACCAACCTCAGCCGGGTCGGCGCCGAAGCCACCTGAACGCTCTCCGCCTGGCCCTGGCGGGCAGCGTCGGGGGGGTAAGGCTCCACCCATCCTGGGAGGAGGGTGGCTAGCTGCGGGCTCACCAGGGCCCTCTCCGTGACCAGCAACTTGCCTCCGTAAGCGCTGCGCACCCCCAGTAAGCGGCGCGTGCCAACATCCACCTCCAATCGTTGACAGGCTGGCAGGTACCCGCTCCTTAGGCGCTGGGCCAGGCGCGGGGCGAGTTCTTCCCCCCAACCGTTCGCGGGCAGGAGGACGATCTCCGGTCGACGCGCCTTCATGGCCTCGCTCAAAGCCTGCAGATGTACCTCCGGATGGTACTCGCTGAACTGAGGGCCCTCGACCAAGAGCACCCCGTCCGCGCCGCGCTCGATCGCCTCCTGGGCTAGGGGGGCGATACCCAGACCCAATAGGACCCCCTCGGCGCGCTCGCCTAGGCGATCGGCCAGCTCGCGAGCGGCAGCCAGCAGCTCCAGGCTGATGGGGGCGAGATGCCCTTCGCGGCTCGCCAGCACGGCCCACACGTGGCTGTACTCGACGCGCCCCAGCTCTTCAGGACGGAGCATTTTTAATCCTCGCAGCGACCTCTGCCGGCTGTCGCGGCCACCGAGCTTTCTCTAAAGCGAGGATCTCGCGAAGCTTGGCGCGCCGCTTGGCCCCGGTCAGGGTCTCCAACTGACGGATGCCCAGGGGATCGATGACCTCGCGCAGCAGGCGGACCTCCTCGCGGGAGGGCGGGGCCGTCTGGTGAAGATCGGGGGTCAACTCCAGGGGAAACCCGGTTCTCCTTTGAATCTCCTCCACGCTTACTCCCGGATGATAAGAGACCAGGCGCATGTTCCCGCCCTGGAAATCGAAGACGCCCAGATCGCTCAGCAAGTAGCGCGGCCCTGGGCCCCGGTCGGTGCCTAGTCCGCTCACGAAGTCGACTCGCGCCACAAAGGCCGCTCGACTGTGGCGGGGCAGGTAGAGATAAATGTTGGGCGAATACACGCTCACATCAGCGATGCCTCCGCAGCCGGGCAGCCGTAAACGCGGCCGGTGATAGGGCCCGATGACCACGTTATTGAAATTCCCGCGGCGATCAACCTGCGCCGGCCGAAAGAATTCTTTGGGGTGAAAGCTGGGCAGCAGGATGCCGGTGGCCTCGTCGAAGCTGAAGCGATGCCGCGGGCGGCGCAGGTTGGCCTCCTCCAGGCCGGTCAGCGAAAGGGGACTCCAGGCCTCCGTGAGTACTCCGCCCACCGCCACGGCGAAGATCAGCCTGGGGGCGTGAGTCAACTTGGCCAAGATGTAGCCGGCCACCACCAGGGGGGTGGCGATGCCCTGGGCCATCACCTCACCATCCACCGCCTGGCGGGCGATGCAGGTGACCATCAACTCATCCACCGTGAATTTATCACCGGCGCTGGTCATCGTTCACGAACCGCTCCAGATAACCC
>JACPWV010000212.1 GCA_016196905.1 Chloroflexota bacterium
CATCGTCGGCCAGTTGCTGGAGGAGCTGGCGGGTCGAGCGTTCCCCAGCGGCAGGTTGAAAGTCGAGGATCTCCTCGGGAGAGCCCTTGACCAGAGCCAGGAGTTGTGTGCGCGATGCCTGTTTTCGCCTATGCCATTCGTCCCGATCCCCGCTCGCCAGTGGTTCTAGGTCGCCTTCCAGAGTATCGGTCTTTACCTCGGGCACAGACGGGCCGGGCTCTCTCCCCGCAATTTTCCAAGCCAGGAGCCGTTCGATCGCTTGGCGCTCCGTCTCTTCGTTCTCCAGCAGAACGCGCAGCACTTTGCGCGCCGACCACTCTCGATGGCGCCCCCAGCGGAAGGTTCGACGCAGATCCTGCGAATTCCAACCTCGCAGCGTGTCTACGACGAAACGGTGCACTGCATCCAGGCGCTGGAAAGGGTCTGTGGGCCACTGCTTCAGGCGTGAGAGATACCACCATTCGGCATCGGACACATGCTCTAAGACGCGGCGGATGGGCCAGGTAGACTCATCGGGCTGCCAGTCGAGGGCTTGGTCGGGGAGGTTGCCCACGAGATCGAGGAGGGCATGGCGGGAGATCTCCATCCGATGAAAATAGGTCTCGATCTCCTGAGCGCCTAGAGGCTCAAAATCCCAGGGGAATACGTTCTTCTCAACTTTATGCACCTCGAACTCGATCTGTCTGGGGTTTAAGTCGATCCGCTGCAGTTCGACATATTCCTCGACCGCGTGACGAAGCCCTATCAGTGCCTGCTCCTCGTCCGGCCCGCGGGCCACGCAGCCAACGAGGGCGGGCAGATGGGCTAGCGGCCCGCCTGCCTCTACGGTGTCCCGACCGATGTTGAGGTAAACATCGACTCGGGTCATGGGTTATCCCACTACGATGCGCGTACCGGTCTCGCCGCGCAGGGCCCGGGCGATGTGCTCCGGCGAGGTGATCAGCGCCTCGCGGCCCCCCGCCTCGAGATATTGGATGGCCGCCCGGACCTTGGGGCCCATACTTCCCGGCGGGAAATGGCCGTCCGAGAGATAGAACTTCGCCTCAGTCAGGGTCAAACGGGCCAGGTCGCGTTGATCGGGCTTGCCGAAGTTGAGGGCGACCTTCTCCACCGCGGTGGAGATCAAAAACAAATCGGCGCCCAAGCGGCAGGCCAGCAGGCTGGAGGCGTAATCCTTATCGATGACCGCCTCCACCCCGCGCAGCCGCCCGTCCGCACCGCGCACCACCGGGATGCCGCCGCCGCCCACCCCGATGACCACCACCTCGGCGTCCAGTAGAGCGGCGATCACTGTCGCCTCCACGATCTCCAAGGGCTCAGGGGAGGGAACCACCCGCCGCCAGCCGCGGCCGGCATCCTCCATCACTGCCCAGCCGCGCGTTCGAGCGTGCTCCTTGGCCTGGGGCTCAGCGTAGAAAGGGCCGATGGGCTTGCGGGGACGCTGGAAAGCGGGATCGCCTTCATCGACGATCACCTGGGTGACCACGGTGGCCACCGCGCGCGAAAGGTCGCGCTGACGTAGCTCCTCGCCCAGCGTTTGCTGGATCAGGTAGCCCAAGCCGCCCTGGGTCTCGGCGCCGGCGTAGTCCAGGGGCACCGGCGGCGTGATGTCCGCGGCCCGCTCCGAGCGCAGCAGGTTGAACCCCACCTGGGGTCCGTTACCGTGGGTGATGACCACCTGCCAGCCATCGGCGATCATCTCAGCGATATGCTGAACAGTTTGGGCGACGGCGGCCATCTGGTCAGCCACGCTCTGGCGCCGCTCGTTGACGATGAGCGAGTTGCCCCCGATAGCCACTACGGCGCGCACGGTGATCGAACCTCCGGGAAGCTAACTCTAGCACCGTTGAGGGCTTTGTTCAACTCGCCTGAGGCGGGCGATGAAAAACCACTGTGGGCGAATCGGCGGTCGGTGGTGCCTATCGAGCGTCTATCTGTAATTTGAGACCAGGATCTTGGGCTTGCCGGCCAGCAGCTCCGGTGTGATCTCGATCCTATTGAGATCGATCCACTGGACGGTTTTGCCCTCTAGAAAGGGGTCCACCGGGTCGAGGGGCAGGTCAGGGGCCAGATCGGGGGTGCGGTAGTGCATGGGGATGGCCACCCGCGGAGAGAGCTGCTGGAGCACGCGATCGGCGCCGCGAGCATCGATGGTGAACACCCCGCCCACCGGGATCAGCAGCACCTCCACCGGCACCAGGGCATCGATCTGCTCATCGGTCAGTATGTGGCCTAAATCCCCTAGGTGGACGATGCGTACGCCAGCCACCTCGAATACAAAGATGGCGTTAGGGCCGCGCTGGGCGCCCAGTTGTGCATCGTGGTAACTGGCCACGTTGCGGATGCGCACATCCCCGCTGGTCTCATCGATGGCGACCACCTGGCTGCCGCGGACACCGCTGAGAACTCGAGGGGCAAGTGCAGGGCTACGGCCCTCGCCCCGATTCGTGGCGACGTGGTCGAAGTGCTCATGGCTCGTGGTGATGGCGTCGACGTTGGGAATGTTCGGATATTCGTACCCGATCTCGACGGGTGCCGGGTCCATGAGAACGCGGACCCCTTGGGGGCTCTCCAGAAGAAAAGTGGCATGGCCGTACCAAGTCAGCGTGAGCCGACCAGCGGCGACGGGAGTCTCTTGGGTCGGGGTTGGCGCAGCGATCTCGGTCGGTGGCGCAACCTCCGTCGGCGGCGCGGGGGCGGCGCAGGCGACGAGGAAGGTGAGGGAGCCCCATAGCAAGGGGAGCCGACTCATCATCATAAGTCTGCCGTCTGCCACTATAGCCCAGACTTAGATAGCCTGTCAAGAAGGTATGGGTCTAGGCCCGACCTATAAGGCCTGGTCTCACCCCTCTTGACAAAATCTCAAAATATGTTACTATATAGTTACATATGGCCGCTTTCCTCACTCCCTATAAAGCTATCGCCGATGGCACCCGCCGGCAGATCCTGGACCTGCTGCGGGAAGAGAGTCTGACTGCGGGGGCCATCGCCCGGCGCTTCCCGCGGATGAGCCGGCCCGCGGTGTCCAAACACCTGGCTATCTTGCGTCGCTCCCGGCTGGTGGTGGCCAGAAAGCGGGGCCGGGAGCGCCTGTATGCTCTCCGCGCGGCGCCCCTTGGCCGGGTGGATGCGTGGATCCGCAAATACGAGAGGTACTGGGATCGGCATCCGCAGTCGCTCCCAGGCTACCTCGAAGCGGAATCCAAAAGGGAGGGGCCCGATTCTGAAAGTTGAGAAGATGATCATCGTTGCTACCAAGCCGGGGCGGATATGCTTCGAAACGTGGTGAACAGCGCCCGTCCGTCTGTGGTTTCCCTGCCCGAGCTGGAAGAGCCGATTCGCGGGGAGCTCTTCAGCGTGGAGCGCCTCGAGCAGTTCGCCGAGAGCCTCGCCGCCGGGCAGCGCGTCACCCCCGGTCCCCGCAGAGGTCGCCCGCTTCTGCGGCGTCTTTGGCAAAACGGACGCGTCCTTCTCGAGTCGTACCGCGCCATCGCCAAGGCGATCCGTGAAGAACGCGCCATCTCGCCAGCCGCGGAATGGCTGGTCGACAATTTTCACATCGTTGAAGAACAGCTTCGCGAAATCCGCGAGGACCTTCCGCCTGGCTTCTACCGGGAGCTGCCCAAGCTGGCCGAAGGGCCCCTGGAAGGCTATCCGCGCGTCTTCGGCCTGGCCTGGGCATTCGTCGAGCACACGGACAGTCGCTTCGATCCAGACGCGCTGCGCCGTTTCGTCCGCGCTTACCAGCGCGTCCAACCCCTGACCATCGGTGAACTCTGGGCGGTGGCCATCACGCTGCGGCTGGTCCTGGTCGAGAACCTGCGACGCCTGGTGGAGCGGATCGTGCGCAGGCGGTTGGCGCGCGAAGAGGCGGATGCGCTGGCGGACGAGCTCCTCGGCCAGGGCGCGCGATCCGTCGCGGCAGCCCAGGCCACACTCCGGCGCCTCGAGAAGAGCCCCCTGCCGACCGCCTTCGCGGTGCAACTCATCCAGCGGCTGCGCGACCAGGACCCCGCGGTGACGCCCGCCCTGGACTGGTTGAACGAACGTCTGGCGGCCCAGGGCACCACGCCGAACGAGATGGTGCGCAGCGAACACCAGAAGCAGGTGGCCATGCACGTCACAGTTCGCAACGTGATCACCAGCATGCGCCTGATATCCGCGGTCGACTGGACCGACTTCTTTGAGAGCGTCAGTCTGGTCGAGGAGACATTGCGCGATGGGGCCAACCTGGCTGCCATGGATTTTGCGACGCGCGACCGCTATCGGCACGCGGTCGAAGAGCTCGCGCGCGGATCGGGACGCTCCGAGCTCGACGTCGCGCGGCAGGCCGTTTTGCGCGCCAGGCGTGCGCCCGCCCAGCGGACCCCGGAGCCACTGGCTGGGAAACTCGCGGATCCCGGTTACTACCTGATCTCCACAGGGCGCGACGCCTTCGAGAAGGAACTAGGCTTTCGGGTTCCGCTGAAACAGCGACTGCGGCGCGCTTACCTGGCCGTGGCCACACCCGGCTATCTGGGAACCATCGCGATCGTCACCGGCCTGGTTCTGTCGCTGCCGCTGGCCATGGCTGGCCTGGCCGGAGCCGGAGCGGCGGAGCTTACCCTGCTGGGTCTGCTGGCCCTTTTACCTGCTTCGGACCTGTCGATTGCCATCTTCAACCGGATCATCACGGAGCTGGTCGGGCCGCGGCGGCTGCCCAAACTAGAACTGCGCGAGGGCATCCCCGCAGACCTACGAACGCTGGTGGTGGTGCCCACCCTCCTGACGAGCGAAGCCGACATCCGCGAGCAGATCGAGCGACTGGAGGTCCACTTTCTGGCTAATCAGGACGGCGACCTGAGATTCGCTCTGCTCTCCGACTGGACGGACGCGTCTACTGAAACGACCCCCGAGGACGAAGTTCTCCTGGCGACAGCGAGCGAGGGAATTGAGGACTTGAACGCGCGACATGGACCTGCCCCGGGCGGCGGCGCGCGGTTCTTCCTCTTCCATCGGCGGCGCGTCTGGAATGAAGGGGAACGCAGCTGGATAGGCTGGGAACGCAAGCGCGGCAAGCTTCAGGAGTTGAATCGCCTGCTGCGCGGCGCGACGGATGCGACCTTTATTCCGACGGGGGAGGGGCCGCCCACCGCGCCGTCGGGCGTGCGCTACGTCATCACGCTCGATGTGGACACCCGGCTGCCCCGGGAGGCCGCCCGCTGGCTGGTGGGCACCATGGCGCATCCTTTGAACCAGCCCGTCTTCGACCCGAGCGCGGGTCGAGTCGTGGAGGGCTACGCGCTCCTCCAGCCGCGCGTCACACCGACCCTTCCTCCAGCTGGCGAAGGGACCTTGTTCCAGCGAATCTTCTCGGGGCCGCGAGGAATCGACCCGTACGCGTTTGCGGTCTCCGATATTTACCAGGACCTCTTCGGGCAAGGGATCTACACCGGAAAAGGCATCTACGCTGTGGACGTCTTCGAGAGGGCGCTGCGCGGGCGCGTTCCTAAAAACGCGCTCTTGAGTCACGATCTCTTCGAAGGGCTCTTCGCGCGAGCGGGGCTGGTCTCCGACATCGAGCTTTTTGAGAATTTCCCCGCCCACTATGAGGTCGCCGCCGCCCGCCAGCACCGCTGGGCGCGCGGCGACTGGCAACTGCTCCCGTGGATCGGGGGGCGCGCCCCCGACGCCGAGGGACGTCTGGTCCCCAATCCCATCCCGGCCCTCGGCCGTTGGATGATGCTCGACAACCTGCGACGAACGCTGTCGGCTCCCGCCACTTTTCTGACCCTGGTGGCGGGCTGGACGCTGCCCCATGCTGCACCCGCGATCTGGACGACGTTTGTTCTCGCCAAGTTGGCCCTGCCTGCTCTACTCCCCGTGGTCGCGGGGCTGGTCCCGCGGCGCCGTGGGATCTCGAAACGAAGTCACCTTGGCGCGCTCGGCGCCGATCTCGCGCTCGCAGCGTGGCAGACAGCGCTGGGGGTAATCCTGCTGGCGCATCAGGCCTGGCTCATGGCCGACGCGATTATCCGGACCCTGGTTCGCCTGGGCGTGATGCGCCGCAAGCTGCTGGAATGGATCACCGCAGCAGAAGCCCGTTCCGGCCTCGATCTTGAACTGAGGGGCTTCTATCGCCGGATGAAAGGCGTGCTGGCGCTGGCAGCCATCACCACGTTCCTGGTCGCCTTCGCGCGGGAAGAGAACACCCTGGCGGCCCTGCCCTTGGTGGTGCTGTGGACCCTTTCTCCCTTGGTCGCCCGATGGATCAGCCTTCCGCCGCCGGCCGTTCAGGGAGAAGCCCTTTCGGAGAGAGAGGAGCGAATCCTCCGCGCGACCGCGCGGCGCACCTGGCGGTTCTTCGAGACGCTCGTTGGAAAGGAAGATCACGATCTTCCGCCCGACAACTTTCAGGAAGACCCCAAGCCGGTTATCGCCCATCGCACCTCACCCACCAACTTGGGCCTCTATCTGCTCTCCACGCTCGCTGCGCACGATCTGGGCTGGCTGGGAACCATGGAAACCATCGACCGGCTGGAAGCCACGCTCATCAGCATGGGGCGCCTGGAGCGCTTCCGCGGCCACTTCTACAACTGGTACGACACCCGCTCTCTCGCCCCACTCGAGCCGAAATACGTCTCCACGGCGGACAGCGGAAACCTGGCCGGGCATCTGCTGGCGTTCCGTCAGGCCTGCCGGGAGTTCCTTGACGGCCCGGCACTCCAAGACCGCGCGCTTTCTGGAATCGCGGACGCCGTGGCGCTCCTTCGCGAAGCCGCGAGCGGCATGGCGGGTGACCGTTCCGTCCCGTCGGTCACCCGCCAGCAGCTCAACCAAGCCCTGGAGGAGATCGAGGTTTTGCTCGCGCCCGTCCCGGTGACAGTAGAAGCATGGGCCGCAGCTCTCAGCGAACTCGAAGCGCGGGCCGATGCCCTAGTGGATACCGCGCAGGCGCTGGCGGAAGAACGTGGCGACCCCGCTTATGCCGAGGTATTCGACTGGTCGAAGGCGGTACGCGCCGGGGTGGCCAGCCACGCCCGCGATTTCGAAGCCACGCTGGGCTGGGCCCGGGACTTCCCCGCAGGGAGCGCTGCCGCTGCGACGCTGCGCGGGATTCTTGAACCGATCCTTTCCTCTCTCCCGACGCTCTCCGGAGCCCCAGACCGATACGAAGCTATCCTCAGGGAAGTCCAAGCGTTTCAAAGTGGCCTCTCGGGCGGCGATCTCCCGCCGCGGATCAATGGGCTGATCGAAGCCCTGCAGCGGTCCGCGGCCTCCGCCGCCCAGCTCTGCCGCCGCGCCACCGCCCTGGCGCGGATGGCGGGAGAGATGGTGGAGGGGATGGATTTTGGTTTTCTCTACGATCCGGCGCGAAAGCTCTTTGCCATCGGCTATCGGCTCCCCGACGGACGCCTCGATCCGGGCTATTACGACCTACTCGCCTCCGAAGCCCGGCTGGCCAGCTTCATCGCCATCGCCCGGGGCGACGTTCCG
>JACPWV010000205.1 GCA_016196905.1 Chloroflexota bacterium
CGCGTGCCGTCGATGGGATCCACCGCCACATCGACCTGGGGCGGGTTGCCATTGCCGATCCGCTCGCCGTTGTAGAGCATGGGTGCCTGATCCTTCTCCCCTTCTCCGATGACAATGGTCCCGTCCATGTCCACCGTGTTGAGGACCAGACGCATGGCATCCACCGCGGCCTGATCCCCGGCGTTTCTGTTACCTAGGCCCATCCAGCGGCCGGCGGCCAGGGCGGCGGCCTCGGTGACCCGCACCAGTTCCAGAGCAAGGTTGCGATCGGGCTTCTCTGCGGGTGCCATCACCCCTCCGGAATGCCGCCTGGCTATTCTAGCATGCCCGGGCGACGCTGACAAAGCCGAGCGGGCCAACTCGATCGCTGCTGGGGGTTCGCAACCGGGGGCTACATCGTTTCGATGGGCAGCGGCGTGGCCAGATACGACCCGCTCTCAACCGCTGCAAAAATCTCCACCAACGGCCGGCCGGCCCACGCCTCGGGAATGGGCAGGCCGAGCGCGTATAGCACGGTTGCTGCCGTATCCATGATGCTGAGCGAGACCTCGATCTGGTAACCCTCTCGAACGCCCGGGCCGTGGGCGATCCAGGGGATAGTTATTTCCTCGGGGCTATCGCTGCCGTGGCTGAAAAAGTGCCCGCCATGATCGGCGCTGACGATGATAAGGGTGTCATCGAGAAGATCTGACTGGGCCAAGGCCTCGAGCAATCGGCCGATGGCCGCATCCACCCGGGCCACCGCCTCCAATTGAGCCGTGGACATCCAGCCGGAGCGATGCCCCGCCTCGTCCACATCAGCGAAGTGAAGGATGAGCAGATTCGGCCGCGCCTCGACCAGGTAGCTCATGGCTGCTTGGGCGACGGTGTCCGCATCCGATCCGGGGAAGTCAAAATGATCCACACAGCCAGGTGGGGCCAGTTGCTCCAGCTTGCGCTTGCCAACGATGAAGCCTACCTCTAAACCTGCACCGTTGGCCACCGACAGTATGGTCGGCACGCGGATGAAGCCGCGCTGGGGCTGCCAATCGTTCCACACGATCTGGTGGATATCTGGAGGCTGCCCGGAGAGCATCGAGGCGTGGGCGGGCAGCGTAGAGCTGGGCAGCACCGTCTGAGCGGACCAGCTGTGTACGCCGTTCCTCCACAGCCTGTCCAGCTGAGGTGTCTCAGCCTGGAGGAGGGCGTCGGGGCGCAGTCCATCGACACTGATCAGGAGCACACGTTGGAATTGAGGTAGCCCTCTGGGAGTGGGTATCGCGGTGGAGGTCGGTGAGGGGGCAGGCATCGCGGTAGGGGCCGGCGTCGCTGCCGGCCCCCCGCTGGACGGGGTCGAACACGCCGCGCTCAAAATAATGGCGATCCAAAATGGAGATCTCATCCGCGCAGCTCTTGAGCGAAGAAGAGGGCGATGTCCTGATTGGCGTAGTAACGATCGTGGTAGCCGCAGAAGACGAAGCCGTGCTTCTGAAAGAAGGAGATAGCCGGGTGGTTCTTGGTCTGGGTCTCCAGCACGATCTGGCGCAGCCTCTTCTCCTCCGCCCAGCGCTGGGCCGCCTTGAGCAGGGCGCTGCCCAGGCCCTGTCGGCGCAACTCCTTGGCCACCACCACGCTGTTGATCCAGCCGGTCCGGTTCCATGGATGGATCTCCAAGTCCAGGTAGCCCTGAACCAGGCTGCCCTCCTCGGCCACCAGCAGACGGTTGCGCCGCTCCCAACTCTCTAACAGAGACTCCGGCTGGCGAGGGTAGGCCACTCGCATGGGACGGGGCAGGCGCACGGTGCGAAAAGAGACGCTCTGGACTGCTGCGCCGGCCTCCTCGATCTGCATCTGCCAGACGTATTCCGTCTCGTAGGAGCCATCCAGGGCCAGGCAGCGGTTGAGGTCCGCCTGCTCTGCGTTGCGCACGATCATCGCTATTTTTCTCCCACGCCGGCCTGGGCTACCGGTTCGATGAGGGGCTGGCTGAGGGCTGGGGCCAGCTGATCCCCGCACTTGACTAAGTAGGTGGGGAGATTGGCGGCGGCAAGCGCCCCTAGGATGCGGAGCGAGCTGGGGGCAGACCCGAAGGTCCCCGGCTCGATGTAGATGACGATACAGGCTGCTCGCCCGCCCAGGTGGCGCAGCGCCCCTACCCACGCTTCGGCCGTGGAAGAGGTGATCACCAGTGTGGTGGTTCCCACGAAACGCGATGCCTCGGCGGACAAAACCTCGGCCAGGGGCGTTTCGCCATCGGCGCGGATCACGGCCAATGTCTCCAGGATCTTTGCCAAGGGGCGCTCGCCGCGATCCACCGGCAACACCTCGCGCCGGGCGCCCCAGGCGATGAGGCCCACACCGCGTCCCAGGCCCACTTGCTGGCGGGCTAAGGAGGCGGCCAAGGTTACCGCGTACTCCTCCGTGGAGGGAGGCAGGGGGATGATCTGCCGGCGCATCCATCCCGGGTCCGTGGGGGCGGGTTCATCCGCAGGCGAATCCTCCCGCGGGGCGACCACATGGGATGCCTCCTCGAAATCGAGCACGATCCAGACATCGGCCAAGGGGTCCTGTTCGAATTCCTTGGAGAGCAACCGGCCCGTGCGCGCCACCGAGGGCCAGTGGATGCGGTTGAGGCTGTCCCCCGGGTGGTATTCGCGGACTCCGGAGGCGTTGGGGGTGATCTCCTGGGTTCGGCGTCGAAGCGTTGCCCCCCCGAGGAACGGGCCGCGCGGCAGGGCCAGCGGGGGGAGCTCCAGCGTAGCGGGGTACACCACCAGGGGGGCCACCGCCGGGAAGCGGCGCCTGGCCTCGAAGAAGCCCAGTGGGTCTCGGCTGGTGAGCAACACCGGGCCCAGGCGGTACTGGCCGCGGCGGCGAGGCACGCTCTCGACCCCCCAGCTCAGCTCCTGTCCCGGGCCCAAGTAGCTGATGATCCGACTGGCTCGGTGCCCACCCAGATCCGATTCGTCCACGATCTCCAGCCAGAATTTGGGGAGCCGACTGCGGTTGCGCAAAAACAGCCGATCCTCCACCTTCCCGCCCACTTGAGCCCGCGGCGAGCGGAGATCTCGTTCGATCTCCAGGCCGCGCAGGTTTACCCAGACCCACAGCGCACCCAGTGCGGAGCTAGCCATCAGCACGAAGGCCAGGCGGTAGAGGAACTCGGCCCCGGTGATCAGTGCGGGAAGGAGTGCGACCAGAAGGAGGAGGGGCCAGGGCCCGCGGATGCGCACAGGTCAGCGTCCCTCCAGACCGCTACCCCGTTGAGAGCGGGAGGGCACTGGCGCGCCCGGGACGATGACGGAGGCGAGGACCTCCTCGATCACCCGCTGAGCGGCCACCTCGCGCAGCCGGGCCGAGGGATGGATGATTAGGCGATGAGCCAGGGTGGGCACGGCCAAGAGTTTCACATCGTCGGGGATCAGGTACGAGCGGCCCAGCATCGCCGCCCGGGCTTGGCCGGCGCGATAGAGGGCCAGCGAGCCGCGGGGGCTGGCCCCCAGGTACACGTCGGGGTGCTGGCGAGTGGCGTTGGCCAAAGCCACCATGTACCCCTGGATGCCCTCATCCACATGAACCTCCTTGATGCGCTCCTGCATAGCCATCAGCTCCCGCACCTCAGCCACCTGGGCGATGGTCTCGATGGGATGCCTTTGCCGCTGCGCGATCAGGACGGCCTGCTCGTCGGCCGGGTTGGGGTAGCCCAGGGCCAAACGCATCAGGAAGCGATCCAGCTGAGCCTCGGGCAAGGGGAAGGTGCCCTCGTACTCGATGGGGTTTTGGGTGGCCAACACTATAAACGGCTCGGGCAGGCTGTGGGTCACGCCATCCACGGTGACCTGGCGCTCCTCCATGGCCTCCAAGAGGGCCGATTGGGTCTTGGGGGTGGCTCGGTTGATCTCGTCGGTGAGCACGATCTGAGCCATCACCGGCCCGGGACGAAAGCGAAACTCGCCGCTCTTTTGATCGTAGATGCTCACGCCGGTGATGTCGCTGGGGAGCATGTCCGGGGTGAACTGGATACGCTTGAAGCTGCAGCCCAGCGATTTGGCCAGCGCCTTGGCCAGCATGGTCTTGCCCACCCCGGGCACGTCGTTGATCAGCACGTGTCCCCGACAGAGCAGAGCGATCAGGAGCAAGCGAATCTCGTTCTCTTTGCCGATGATCACTTGCCCCACATTACCCAAAATCCGATCCACAAAGGAGCGCACCTCGTCCATGGCGCCTCCAGGTCCGAGGAAATATAACACCAGGCTATGCCTCTGTCAATTTCACCACGGAAGGACAGGAAAGGTTCAGAGCTTGCGTGAAACTGGCCCCGGCTCTATAATGCAGGGGTCTTAGCGGGGGCGACCCGATGCGACGCAGAATTACCTCATCTCTGTTCTACGTCTTGATCGCCATCTTGCTGGCCCTGACCGGCTACACAGCCATGGGTTTAACCGAATACAGCTTCGCGCAGGTGACCGAGTATCGCAGCCCCTTTGTGGGCGGGCTGCCCAGCGGCGAAGTGCGCACGCCCATCGCCTCGCGGGTGGTGATTGTGCTCATCGATGGGCTGCGGGCGGATGCTGCCCTAGATCCGAACAAGATGGCCATCCTGAACGCCCTAGGCCAACGCGGGGCCAACATCGTGGCACGGACCGGCCTGCCCTCTTTGTCCCTTCCTGGCTGGACTGTGCTCTTGACGGGCGCCCCACAGGAGATCCACGAGGTGACCACCAACTTCTATGAAGGGGTTGTTCCGGTGGATAACCTCTTCGCCCAGGCGCGCCGCGCCGGGCTGAGCGTGGGTTTGGTGGGGACCGAGAGCTGGGAGCAACTCTACGGCCCGTGGATCGACGATCTACGGGTGACCATCAGCCCCTCGGGATACGAAAATGAGCGCGCCATCCACGCGGCCGATGAGCGCTTGGTGGAAGCAGCCCTACAGGCCCTGGATGCACCTGCCCAGGTGATGTTGATCTACTTCCTCGGCCCCGACGCCTTCGGCCACGGCTTCGGCGCCGCCAGCCAAGAATATGAGCAGGATGTGCGGATCATCGATAGCTACCTGGGTCGCGTCCTGGAGAAGATCGATTTAGAGACCACCACCCTGATCATCACCAGCGATCACGGCCACCTGGATCGGGGCGGACACGGAGGCGACGAGCCGGAGGTGACCCGGGTGCCTTTGGTCTTGGTGGGGGCTGGGATCCGCTCCGGGGCGTCCCGCTTCGAGGTGAGCCAGATGGACATCGCGCCGACCCTCGCGGTGCTCTCGGGGCTGCCCCTTCCCACCCACAACCAGGGGCGACCCCTGTTCGAGGTGCTGGATGTGGAGCCCGAATTGCGAGCCCAGCGCAAACTGGATTGGGCTCGGCAGCAGGCCGAGTTCACTGATTGGTACATCCGCCGAGTAGGCGGCCGACAGGTCTCGCAAGAGGGCCTGGCCCGAGCCCAGTCTTCCCTAGACCAGGGCAGCTACGAGATCGCCTCGCAGCGGGCCGACGAGTACGTGGCCCAATTGGCAGTGACCCGCGACTCGGTTCGCAACCTGCGGCTCAACCGCGAACGGTTTCTCCGCCTGGCCATCGGCCTGGTCGTGGGTCTCCTGCCTCTGTTCTACCTGCTGCGTTATCCCCGCAAGGATGGGTTAGTGGGGCCGCTGATTGCCGCGCTGGTCTACTTCTTCGTCTACAATGTCATCTACTTTGGACTGCACCGCTTCGGCTATTCGCTGAGCGTCTACAATACCGAGGACCAGCTATTGCCCTTCTTCAACAACCGCCTGATGGAGGCGGCCGGCGGGGCTCTGCTGGCTGGCGCCCTAGTGGGGCTGTCGCGGCGCGGCGACCTGGCCTCGGCGGCGGTGGGCGCTCTGCACACAGCCTTCCTGATTGCCTACGGGTTGGTTCTGCAGATCCTGATTTTTTACGTGCTGTGGGACTTTCAGTTTTCTTGGTACCTGCCTGACCTGACCCTGGGCTTCAAGTATTACCTGGATCTCTTGCAGCTGGTAGCGGTGGGACTCACCGCCCCTTTACTGCCCGTCCTGGCGGTGGGCATCGCCCTGGTGGCTCGAGCGCTGGGGGCGCTGCGTGCGACGCGTCGCCGCCGCCCAGTAGAGCTCGAAGAACTTTAATCCACTACCCGGACGTCCAATCTCAGGCTAGCTTCGCGCGAGCCCTGCGTTGATCGATTCGCCGGCCGAGGCTATCCGCGACTTTTAAGATTCAGGGGCGTAGCGGAGGGTCAGATCGGCCTGGA
>JACPWV010000206.1 GCA_016196905.1 Chloroflexota bacterium
GGCAGCCCGACCGGGATGGAAGATAAGGCTGTCCAGCGCGACGAAGTTTGGCGGGGGCAGAGACAGACGATCCAGGAGAGTCTCGATCACCCCCTTCAGGTCGAAGAAGTCGAGGATGGCCGGCGAGGACTCCGTCCAAGAGCGGGGCGTGCGCAGCCCAGCCATGGCGATGGCCAAACGGCGGGGCTCGGCAGGTAATAGGCCATCGCCCGCTTCGGGCAGATAGACTCGGCCGATCTCGAAGACGGCCACCCTATCCCGGTGTTTGAGGTTGAGCGAGAGGTTCTCCAAAAGACTGTTGAGAAGGGTGCGGCGCAGAATGACCCGCTCGCTGGAGATGGGGTTGGCCAAGCGGATATGTTCCTGGCGGGGCGGGCTGCCCTGATAAAGTTTGGCCACGCTCTCCTCGTGGGTCAGAGAGTAGGTGATGACCTCCTGCAACCCGCAGCCCACCAGGATATCCCTCACCCGAGTCTCCCCCTCTAGAGCTCGGTTGCGGCGCTGAGGAGGGAGCTCATCGCGCATCCGGGTGACCGGGATTTGGTCGTAACCGATGATGCGCGCCACCTCCTCGATGAGGTCGGCTGTGCCCGCTCCGATATCCTGGCGATGTTCGGGGACCGTCACCCGCAGCGCCTGGCCGGCGGATGGCTCGCACTGGAACTCCAAAGAATCCAAAGTAGAACGGACCCTGGCCAGGTCGAGATCCATCCCCAAGCTGCGCTGGACCTCTGCCAGGCTGAGCTCCACCACCGGCGGCTCTCGCCGCCCCGGGTACGGGTCGATAAAGCCACGCGCCACGCGACCGCCAGCCAATTGACGCATCAGCTCGGCGCCGCGCCGTACCCCCTGCTCGGCCAAGGCGGGATGAACGCCGCGGCTGAAGCGATAGGCCGCCTCGGACTCGATGCGTTGGGTTTGGGCACTGCGGCGGATATTTATAAGATTCCACGCCGCGGCCTCGAGCAAAATGTTCGTGCTTCCCGCATGCACCTCGCTCTCGGCGCCGCCCATGATCCCGCCCAGGCTCAAGGGGCCCGCGCTATCGGCCACCAGTATATTGAAGGGCTGCAAATCCCGCACCGCACCATCGAGTGTGCGCAAAGTCTCGCCCGGCCGGGCCAGGCGGGTGATGATCCTCGACCGGCCAGCCGACCCCGTCGAGCTCGCGGCCCGTTGCAGCAAGACATCGTAATCGAAGGCGTGGGAGGGCTGGCCGGTTTCCAACATCACATAATTGGTGACATCGACGATGTTGTTAATGGGTCGCATCCCCACTAGGCGCAGCCGTCTTTGCAGCCAGGCGGGAGAGGGCTGTATTTTCACCCCCTGGATGAGGGCGGCCATGAAGCGTGGGTTGAGCTCAGGCTCCTGGATCATCACCTCCACCTGGTCCTCGATGGGCGACCCCTCCATGACCACATCCCAGGAGGGGTAGCGAACGCGCTGCCCGGTGAGGGCGGCCACCTCGCGGGCCACCCCGAGAATGGACGTACAGCGGGCGATGTTGGGCAGGATCTCGATCTCCAGGATGACGTCCCCCAACACCTCGGCCAAAGGCACGCCACGCGGGGCGTCCTTCTCCATAATCAGGACAGCACTGTGATCATCGGAGAGGCCTAACTCCTTCTCTGAGCAGATCACCCCCTCCGAGGCCACGCCGCGGATGGTCGCCGGCTGCACTGGGAAGCGACGGCCTTCCGTGCTGTGTCCGTCGATGAGGGTCGCCCCCAGTTGGGCGAAAGCCACCTTCAGGCCGCGATCGCCGACCTTGATGTTAGGGGCGCCGGTGATGGCCCTCTTGGGGCTCCCAGATCCGTCATCCACCATGGCGATGACTAACCGGTCGGCGTTGGGGTGCGGGCGCACCTCGACGACCTCCCCCACATAGATCTTCTCCCACCCCTGCCCGCTGCGCTGGATGGAGGTCACCTCCAGCCCGGCCATGGTCAGGCGCTGGGCCAGCTCATCGACGGGGAGGACGATATCGATGTAGTCTTTCAGCCAGCTCAATGGAACCAGCATGTCGTCTCCTCACTTAACTGATGCTCGACCCGCCGGAGGGAGCGAGCGCTCCAGCTTGCTCGAGAGGGTGAGCGATGCATCGCTCGACTTACTACCCATCGACTCAAAACTGCTCCAGAAAGCGCAGGTCGCTGATGAAGAAGTAGCGGATGTCGTCGATGCGGTACTTGAGCATGGCGATGCGCTCGGGCCCCATGCCGAAGGCGAAGCCAGAAAAAATTTGCGGATCGTAGCCGCCGTTGGTCAGCACCTGTGGATGGACCATGCCCGAGCCCAGGATCTCCAACCAGCCGGTGTGCTTGCACACCCGGCAACCCTGACCGCCGCACAGGAAGCACTCGATGTCCATCTCGGCGCTGGGCTCGGTGAAGGGGAAATGGCTGGCTCGAAAACGAACACGCGTTTCCTCACCGAACATCTGGCGAGCGAACTCGATGAGCACCCCTTTGAGGTCCGCCATGCTGATCTGCCGGCCTACGGCCAAGCCCTCTACTTGATGGAATTGAATCTCGGAACGAGCGGTGACCTGCTCATAGCGGTAGCACTTGCCGGGCAGCATCACGCGGATGGGCTCGGGCGCGTATCGGCGCATGACCCGGATCTGGCCCGGCGAGGTGTGGGTGCGCAGCAGGACCCTATTATCCGTGGTGTAGAAGGAACTCCACATGTCGCGGGCAGGATGATAGGGTGGGATATTGAGCAGGGTGAAGTTATATTCGTCCAGCTCCACCTCAGGGGTCTCCTCCACCTGGAAACCCATCTGGGCGAAGATGGCGTAGATCTCGCGCAAGATCTGGGTGCTTAGGTGCAGCCGACCCGGCCCGAGCGGCCGCCCAGGGAGGGTCACATCTACTCGCTCCATCTCCAGCGATCGACGCAGGGCGGCCTGCTTAAGGTTGGGCAGGATCTCCGCGTAGGCCTCCTCCAAGTCCACTTTCAGCTCGTTACCCAATTGACCCAGGCGAGGCCGCTCCGTGGCGGGGACGCGGCCCAGGCCTCGCAACAGCTGAGTCAGGGCGCCCTTGCGCCCCAAGTAGGCGCTGCGCCAGGCAGCGGCCGCCTCGAGCGAATCAACGCGCTTTAGCTCAGCCAGAGCTTTGTCGCGCAGTTTTTCGATCTGTTTGAGCTTATCCACAGCTCACCGCCTCCGCTATCGACGCGCCGGATCGACTTTGCGCTGGCTCGCCCATTACATCGCTAGTCAATATAAAAAGGAACCCTCTTCAATGCAAGGATTGAAGAGGGCACGCTTTAGTGTGAAAGCGACTTCAACGGCCAGGCAAGCGCCAGCCGAGGCCCCCTATGGCGCCCCTAAAGACGAACTGGCCGCGCAGCTCCCTATTGCGGTCCATATGCATCAGGCCTGGCCTATGAGTATTATATCTCTCAACCGCACCCTGTCAAGACTCGCACATTAGGTGCCTAGCCACACAAACCCAGCTGCTAAACCTCGGAGGAAGACATGCTGTTATCAACAGAGTGCTGCAACTGATATTAAGGGATTGTCCATATAACGCAGCTATCTCCGACGGATGCTATCAATGACGGCTTGCGTGATCACCGTACGTTCATCTGCGGCTTGCCACAGCTCGTTATGGGGTGGATGCAGAGTTCCGTGAAAGAGGTGTATGAGCACGCCCTCGTTCTTGGCCGCAGAGATAGCAGGCAGGAAATCGCTATCACCTGTCAGCAACATGGCATGAGTTATTTGATTCTTCGCTGCTAGCAGAACTAGATCTACGCTTAACATGATGTCCGCTCGCTTCTGGACGAAAATCGACTTCCCGGTATCCCGGTCTACACCCCGGAATGCTAACTTTCCTTCTCGGACTTCGAAGCGGGGAAGCCGGCGCAGCCTTGCATGGAAGCCCTGGGCTTTAGAGAAACGTTCGCTTTCCTCAACGGTAGGTGGATTGCTCTGATATGGCAGACAGTTGTAATAGTAGGTCCGAAGAATCTCGATAGGGCCTGCCATCCACCGCGCCAGTTGCTCGTAGTCGATAGGTGCTGCCGCGAACTCGTCGCGCAGGGTGAAGTCGAGA
>JACPWV010000207.1 GCA_016196905.1 Chloroflexota bacterium
AAGATCATCGGGGGAGGGCTGCCGGTGGGGGCTTATGGAGGACGGCGCGAGATCATGGAACTGGTGGCGCCTAAGGGACCAGTCTATCAAGCGGGGACCTTGGCCGGGAATCCTCTGGCGACCACGGCGGGGATCGCCACGCTGAAAGAACTTCGAAAGCCAGGGGTGTACGAGACGTTGGAAAGTTTGGGGGCTCGATTGGCAACGGGCCTGGAGGCCGCCGCCGAGGAGGCAAAAATACCTGTGGTGGTGAATCGTGTCGGATCGATGCTGACCGCCTTCTTCACCCGTGAACCGGTGATCGATTACCCCTCCGCCCAGCGCGCCGATACCAACCAATATGCCAAATTCTTCCACGCCATGTTAGACCAGGGCATCTATCTGGCTCCTTCTCAGTTCGAGGCCGCTTTTATTTCCCTGGCTCACACTGAGGAAGACATCGAGTTCACGCTGAGGGCAGCCGCGCAGGCGTTTGCAAAACTTCAAGAGAGCCGTTGAGATCTACTGCACTCTCCGGGGCCGATACTGGATGGCCTCCGCCAAATGGGCGGTAGTGATGCCTTCCTCGCCCACTAAGTCGGCGATAGTGCGGGCCAGCTTCAGCACCCGGTGAAAGGCCCGCGCGCTCATCTGCATCTGCTGCATGGCCGCACGCAGTAAACTTCGACCTGGGTCGTCTAGCTCGCAGTAAGTGCGTACCTCGGCCGGACCCATATCCGCGTTCGCTGAAAACCGCGTCCCCGTAAAACGCCGCCGCTGCACCTCCCGCGCCCGCTCCACCCGCGCCCGGATCGCCTCCGAGGGCTCGCTGTAACCATCTCCGGCCAGCTTCTCGTACTCCACCCGCGGCACCTCCACATGGATATCGATGCGATCCAAAAGCGGCCCTGAGATGCGCTTCTGATAGCGACTCACCAGGGGCGGGCTGCAGGTGCATTCCTTGACCGGATCACCCCAGAAGCCACAAGGGCAGGGGTTCATCGCCCCGACGAGCATGAAATTGGCGGGAAAGGTCAGGCTGCCTTGGGCTCGACTGATGGTGATGATGCGATCCTCCAGGGGCTGCCGCAAGACCTCCAACCCTTGCTGGCCGAACTCGGGGAGCTCGTCCAGAAAGAGCACCCCCCGATGGGCTAAACTGATCTCCCCCGGTCGAGGCCAGCGCCCCCCGCCCACCAGGCCGGCGTGGCTGATGGTGTGATGGGGAGAGCGAAAAGGGCGTTGCAGGATGAGGGGGGTCTCCGGCGGCAAGAGGCCGTTCACGCTGTAAATCTTGGTGACCTCCAAAGCTTCCTCGATGGTCATCCGGGGCAGGATGGAGGGCAGGGCCCGAGCTAGGAGGGTCTTCCCCGCCCCGGGCGGGCCGCTCATCAAGACGTTGTGGCTCCCCGCCGCGGCCACCTCCAGGGCGCGCTTGACGTGTTCCTGCCCACGCACGTGAGCGAAATCCATGGGGTAGACGGGATCCAGCGGGGCCAACCGCTCTGGATCGGCCGCAAAGGGGGCGATGATCACCTCGCCCCTCAGGTGCCCCACCAATTCCGCCAAGCTGGCCACGGGGATGATCTCCAGATCACGGATCAGCGCTGCCTCGGGAGCGTCACTGGCCGGCACGAAGACGCGCCGGTAGCCTTTTTCGCGGCCGACGCTGATCATGGGCAACACGCCGTCGCTGTGGCGGACGCTACCGTCCAGTGAGAGCTCCCCGACGAACAGGCTATCCTCCGCATCCGCCTGGATTTGCTCCGAGGCCAGCAAGATGCCCACTGCAATGGGCAGGTCGTAGGCGGGCCCCTCTTTACGCAGGTCGGCCGGCGCCAGGTTGACGGTCAGGCGCTTCATGGGGAAGGCCAGCCCGCTGTTGCGGATGGCGGCCCGCACCCGTTCGCGGGATTCCTGCACTGCGGCATCGGGCAGGCCCACAATAGCGAAGCTGGGCAGCCCGGGGGCGATGTCTATTTCTACCTGGATGATCGCCCCCTCCAGGCCCAGCACCGCGCAGCTCATCACCTTGGCTAACACTCTTTCCCCCCGGCGCGAAGTTTAACATGACCCTTGTTGAGCTGTCCAGGGCACGAGTTTGCGATCGACGACCACTTCCTCGAGATTTTGCTCGTACCGAATTAGGCGCGATCTTGGCCCTTGCCTCAGCGTGTGCTATTATAAAAGGCACGATGATGAATTGGGCGATCATCCACTACGGCGAACTGGCCCTCAAAGGCAAGAATCGCCCCGCTTTCGAGAAGCAACTGCGCCGCAACATCCGCCGTGCACTCGGCGGGCTGACCGCCGAGATCGAGCGGTCCCACGGACGCTTCCTCCTGCGCTGGGAGGGCGATACCCCCTGGTCCGAGGTTCGCTCACGACTGGAGGTGGTCTTTGGAACGGCCTACTTCGCCCCGGCGCGGGTGGTGGATCTCGATCTCCAACAACTCAAACGGGCTGTAGCAGAGCTGGCGGGGGAACGGAGTTTCAGCTCCTTCCGCATCCGCACCCGGCGCGCCGAGAAGCGCTTCCTCCTGACCTCTCAGGAAACGGATCGAGACTTGGGGGCCTGGGTGCAGACGATGACCCCCGCCCGGGTCGATCTGACTCACCCAGAGGTGACCTTCTACGTCGAGGTCCTGCCCGGCCGGGCCGTGCTCTACGCCGAGAAAATCCCCGGCCCGGGGGGGTTGCCGGTGGGCGCCAGCGGCCGGGTGGTCAGCTTGGTCTCGGGGGGGATCGATTCGCCGGTAGCCGCCTGGCTCTTAATGAAGCGCGGCTGCCGGGCGGTTATCCTCCACTTCCACAGCTACCCCTTCACCAGCCTGGCCTCCCAGGAGAAGGTGCTGGAACTGACCCAGCTCTTAAATGCCTACCAGTTCAGCTCGCGGCTGTATCTGGTGCCCTTCGCCGATGCCCAGCGGGAGATCCTAGTCAGCGCCCCGGAGCCCTATCGGGTGATCCTCTATCGGAGGCTGATGCTGCGCATGGCCCAGGCGATCGCTCACCGTGAGAGAGCGAAGGCCCTGGTGACCGGGGATAACCTGGGCCAGGTGGCATCGCAGACCTTAATAAACCTGGCCACCAGCGAGGCGGCGGTTTCGCTGCCGGTGCTGCGGCCGCTGATCGGGATGGACAAGCAGGAGATCGTCGCACTGGCGCAACGATTGGGCACTTACGAGGTCTCCATTCGCCCCCACGACGATTGCTGCCAGCTCTTCATGCCCCGCCACCCCGCCACCCGGGCCAGCCCGGCTGAGATCGATAGCGCCGAGGGGACTCTCGACATGGAGGCGCTAGTTCGGCGCGGGCTGAACCAAGCTACCATCTTGCGCTTCGATGCTAGCGGCTCACACGAACTGGAGAACCCCTGGCGGGAGGAGGCGCGCCTTCCCGCGGAGCCGTCGGTCGTCCCCTCTGAGGAGCAGGCGAGTTGAGCAAGCTCGAAATAAGCCTCTGAAACAATACGGCCTGCGGCCGGCGACCAGCGACCCCCCTCCACGAGGGAGAACCCTCGTCCTCTATCTCGCGATGTGGAGACATGCGAGGTATGCGGCGCGGCCATGCTGGAGATCCACTGCCGCTATATCTGTCCCCGCTGCGGTAGGATGAGGGATTGCTCCGATCCTTGACGAATCGCCGTCCATTGAGGTGTAGGGGAGGGGCTCGTCCCCTCCCGTTGATTTTGAGGGAGGCCATCCGCCTAAGGCGGACCTCCCCTACATATTCGGGGTTGTAGGGGCGGGACGCGCTTGTCCTGACGAAGGAAGGATGCCCGCCCGTCTGCTGGTTGCTGGGATGGCGGGAGGCCACAGGTGCCTCCCCTACATTTTTTGTTTTGTAGGGGCGGGACCCGCGCGCCCTCATCCCGGCAGGGGATCAATAATCCCGCTATATGGATAGTCCTCCGCCTTCTCGACAAGTCCTTTGCGAACCGGGTTGTTCAAAATATAGTCAACGATCTCCGTTAAGCTTTCTTGTCTTCTAACCACATGATCATAGAAACTCCTTTGCATCACTTTCC
>JACPWV010000036.1 GCA_016196905.1 Chloroflexota bacterium
GACGAACACGTCGGTGCCCTGCACCACGACCTTGTAGGAAGGCACCGGGCTCGCCGCAGGCGGCCCAGTATTTTGGCCCGTGCGCACATCGAAGAGGGAGCCGTGCCAGGGGCAGGTCACACTATATCCCTGTAGCGAACCCTCTGATAGCGGCCCACCGGCGTGGGTGCAGGTGTCGCCGATGGCGTAGAACGCACCGCCCACATTGAAGAGGGCGATCTCCTTGCCCTCGGTCTCCACCAACTTTCCCCGGCCGGGGGCTGGATCGCTCACGCTAGCAATTTTGACCAGGGCCATGATCTCCTCCCTCGCAGCATTATTTTGAAATTCGAGCCTAAAAGGCTAGCGGAGGACTGCGGTGAGAGAGTCGTTCGCGCCTCAGAGAAAGCTCTAACCGCTCAGGATCGAGGTGATCTTCGCCGGGCGCTTATCCCCCGATCTTGGACATGACGCGCTGCTGCGGGAAGACGCCGATCGACAAATCGTGGCCCCAGGGTTTGTGGTAGGCGCCCTCGTAGATGATGCGCTGCACATCTTCGAAGCTGGCCCCCCGCCGCAGCGGGGTCATCAGGTCCACTTCTTCATCCTTCAAAAGACACAAGCGTAGCTTGCCGTCGGCGGTGAGGCGCAGCCGGCCGCAGCGGGCACAGAAGGGCTCGCTGACGGTGCTGATGAAGCCGACCAGGCCCTGGGCGCCGGGGAGTCTATAAGTTCGCGCCGGATCGAAACCCTCCACCGAGACCGGCTCCAGGGGACCATAGGCGGACTCCAGGCAAGCCATACTCTCCCGGGTGGGGACGAGCTTCTCCTGGTTGAATTCCGCCACCTCGGCGAAGGGCATCATCTCGATGAAGCGCACCTCCCAGTCATGCGCGTAGGTCAGCCCGGCCAGGTCGATCACATCCTGTCTATCGTTCACCCCGCGCACCACCACGCAGTTAATCTTGATCGGACTCAGGCCTGCCTCCTGGGCTGCGTCGAGGCCGGCGAAGACCTCGCACAGCTCGCCGAATATGCGCAGCCGACGGAACTTCTCCTCGTCCAAGGTATCGATGCTGACGTTGACCCGTTGCAGCCCGGCCTCCTTCAAGGCGCGAGCCAGGCGCGGCAGCCGCACTCCATTGGTGGTCATGGAGAGGTCCCGAATGCCGGGGATCTGGGCGATGGCGCGCACCAAGTCGGGCAGGTTCCGGCGGAGGGTGGGCTCCCCTCCAGTGAGGCGGATCTTCTCCACGCCCAGGCTGGCCGCGGCGCGGATGATCAACAACAACTCGGCATCGCTGAGCACCTCATCCAGGCGATAGAACTGCGCGTGGATGGGCATGCAGTAGACACAGCGAAAGTTGCAGCGGTCGGTGAGCGACACGCGCAGGTAGCGCAGGCGACGGCCGTACTGATCCTCCATGCTCCCCTGCCTATCCACGAGGTGGACGCTTATTATTCTAGGGACCTGGAGTTTTTTTGTCAACTTCGTCATAAAAATCTCGGCGCCTCGAGCGCTGGGTGGTGAGGAACCGGGCTGCGCCTTCTCAACGCCACTTCGACAAAGAAAATGGCCCCTTCTTGCACCCGGGGCCACCGACCAAGACAGACCGTTTTTATCGCCAGGACCAGACCCCGAGGGGACCGCTGGCGATCTGGTGGCGTTGGCCGTTCTCGCTATCCACCACCCAGACCCCCACACCCCCTACCTCGCCGCGACCGGCGAAGACGATCTGGCGGCTGTCCGGAGACCAGAAGGATACCGAATGGGCGTATTGGTCGAAGAAGGGCAGCATGTCCAGCAGCTCACGACTGGGCACGAAGGCCGCTAACCATTTGCGCTCCCCACTCTCCACCTCCACCACCCAGAGCCCCAGACGCAGCCCGACCTGGGACTGGCTCAACGGATTGGCGCGCGTGGTGGTGAGCTCAGGGACCAGGTAGGCGATCTTGCGCCCGTCGGGAGACCAGAAGAAAGCCAGCGGATTGTCTGTGGTGAACTGGGTCTTTTGTCCACTCTCGACGTCCAGGAGCCACAGGGGACCGAAGGTGCCCAGGTCGGGATCATTGGTAACGATATAGGCCACCTGATCGCCCACCGGCGCCCATTGGAAGGCGATCGCCCCTTGGAAGCGCAGCAGGCGTATAGGCTCTCCACCCTGCCCGCCTGGGGCAGGGGCCAGCACCAGGTCGCTTCGCCCGTCCTTCTCCTCGGTGACGTAGAGCAAATGACGGCCATCGCGCGACCAAGCGGGCGCCGCGAAGAGACCGGGCTGGTCAGAGAGCGCTTCCAATTGTCCCTCGACCTTGGCCACAGCTAAGCGCTCCCCGCTCACGTGCATCAACAGCGCGCTGGAATCGGGGGCCCAATCGAAATAAAAGGGGGAGCCGCGCTCCAGCCGCCGCGCGACGACCGAGCCGGCGCGGGCTAAACGCAGCGATACGTCATCGCTCTCCTGGGTGAGGAAAGAAATGTAGCTCCCGTTAGGGGACCAATAAAGATAGAAGGGGCGGCTGTCCGTGCTGGAGAAGGTCTCCACTCGCTGGCTGTTCTCCAGCCGAAGGTTGATCAGCGAATGCTTCACCCGTTGCCCCTCCCGGTGGGTGGCGATGAAGGCCACCCGTTCTCCATCCGGCGACCAGGTAGGCCAGCCGTAGACCCGGGCGCTCTCCTCGTCCAACAGATTGGCATCCTGGGTGAGGGGGCGCAGCTGGCCGCCATCAGGGTGGATGGTATAGATATTTCCATCCGCCCCTTGAAACGCCACGAGGCCGACCCCGCGATAATCCTCAGCTCCCCGCGGGCCACCCCTGGCCGCGTCGAGGAGCGCCCGCCCCCTCCCCCGGCCCCCCCCCCCCCCAGATATACCCTCGTCGCAATCGCGAGGTGTGAACAGGGATTGCCCTGCTCGATGAATGGCTCAGCGACGTCGGTTATAAGGGGATTGATTGGTCGGCTTTAGTGAGATACCTAGGTCAGAAGATTTAGAGCGACCAGCGTCGTCCGTTCACCCTAGTTTGAGGCCGATGATCTGTGTCGGCGTATTCTGCTTAACCAATTGCCTCAACGTCTGCAAATCATTACTCGTCCACTCACTGCCGTGATTCGGCGGGTCATTTGCCATCTCGACATCACCTTTCTAATATGTCTCTTCCCTCGTAAACGATAGGCGGTAGGTCGCTGTCGTTAAGCTCCAAAGCGCTTGCTTTGAAATCTAAGACGCGTCCTGACCGTCCTCCTCCAGCAGCACGGGCTGGTAGGGTTGTCCATCCAGATCCTCGAAGCGACCGGCACCCACATTCTGGGCCTGGTTGTGCCAGCTCAGGAGAGCCTGGAAGGAGTCCGGGGAGCTAGCCAAGAGCGGGGAGATGAAGAATTGGTCAAGCTCTATGCGCGCCGACACCAGGTAGGCCTCTTCTTCTCGTCCACTGACTAACCACACCGGTTCGCTGGTCAGCAGGAGGATGGTGGTACGGCCCACCTGGCAGTTCTCATCCAGCGTCTCTCCACCGCAAGTCACAGGATGATAGAAGCTCTGAGACCACTCGTAGATGTTTAGGATGCTCTGGCTCGCCTGCTCCTCCGTGATCCCCTTGGGGATGTAGGCCGCCACGCTCACCCGTGCGTCTCGCACCGTCCAATCCACCACCGTGAGGGGGGCCACCTGGGTGGGACCGTCCGGCTGCGCGGGATCGCCCAGAGGACGGTTCTGCCACCAAACCACCCCCCACAGCAGGGAGGCGAGGAAGACCAGGCTGGCGATGAATCGCCTAGCCAGGTACACCCGCCGTAGGCGCGGGCTGGGATTCTGCCTCTTCTCGCTCATCTCCGTGATGTCCATCCGGTCCCTGCATCCCTTCGGAGTCTTGGGACCCCTCCAGAATGCGAACGACCTCTTCCCCGTAGAGCTCCTCTTTCTCCATCAGCGCCTTTGATAACCTATCGATGGGGTCCCGGAGCGGCCCCGAGATCAACTTGCGGGCCTCTTGAGCCGATCGCTCCAACTCCTCGCTGGCCAGGTTCAAAATCTCTTTGGGAGTTTCCTCCCCGAAGGCCACCGCCCTCCACCCGAAGGCTCCCTCTCGAGCCAGCTCGAGTACGTAGGCTTGCGCGTTGCGCATGTCCCCGAACATTGAAGGGTAGATCCCCCGGTCCCCGAAGAACACCTCCTCGGCGATCACCCCACCCAGCGAGATAATCAGGCCTTTGCGCGCCTCGCCCACCGTCGGTTTCTTCCAAGGCCGCGTCTTCTGGGGGGCGACGTGCCCGCCGGCCGCCCCGTAGCGGACGATGCTGGCGACCTTGATGGTGTAGCGATCCCGGGGATATAGGTGCCACATGAGGGCAGCGTGGGCCGCTTCGTGAACGGCCGTGTGCTTCAGGTCATCCGGCTCCCGCTTGATCGGCTGGCGGAGGCCACTCATCTTTGCCTCAGAGAAGGCCCGCACCCAGTGGCGGTAGCCCACCCGTCGCTCCCCATCGGCGAAGGCCATCAGGGCGGCATTGTTCAAGGTCTGCCGGATGAAGGCCGGGGTCTCCTCCATGGCATCGTAGGCGACCAAGTCCGCGGTCAGCGTCTCATCGTGCCGGTACCGGTCGATGTAATACTGGCAGATATCCTTCTGGCCTTCGAAGTCCGGCAAATCCACGTGAACCCGGAGCCCCAGCCTGCCCGGCCGGGTCAGGGCGGGGTCCAGGACGTCGGGTCGGTTGGTGGAGCCGATGACCATTAGACGAGGCGTCTCCCATCCGGGAGGCAAGTATCCAAAGAAGTTGCGCATCCGACGTAGGAATTTCCAGATCCGCGAGCGCCCCTCGCTCAGTCCATCCAGCTCGATGAGCAGGGTGTTGAGCAACCCCCCACCGCCCATGGCCATCCCGCCCATCATGGGCATGGGATGCGTACCTAGGCCAAAGCCTTGTCCCATCGCCATCCCCCCTCGGGAGCCCCCGATGGCATCGATCTCGTCGATGAAAAGGATGCAAGACCCGTACTCGTCGGCCAGGTTGCGGGCCCGCCGGAACAGGCCGGAGACCTTGAGGGGACCAATCCCTATGAAGGTGCCCATCAGGCTGGAGGCCTCCACCGACAGGAAGGGGATGCCTGCCTCGGAGGCGATGACCTTGGCCAGATAGGTCTTTCCGCCTCCCGGAGGACCCTCGAAGAGCATCCCGGCCTGGTATTCTCCACCCATGGCCTCAAATTCTCGCACGCCCTTCAGAATATCCACCCAAGTCTTGGCGCGCCGGACCAGTTCGGGCTGACCGCGATAGTCTTCCCAGGCGTAGTTCAGGTCCCCCGGCATGAGCAGTGTAACCTTAATCCGACTCGCCAACACATAGAAGAAGAGGCCGATCCAGACTATGACCTGGATGGCCATGAACGCGACGAGATACAGGCCCTGAAACGTGAGGCCCAGCACCAGCATCGCGTACTGCACAGCGAAGAAGTTGATGGTTAAGAAGACCAGGCCGAAGGCCAGCGGGATCCAAATCCGCTTGCGGTACTTGAAAAAGTTGGCCAGCGACTTCTTAAATTTTCTCCACGCTTCGATCATGATGGCAGCCTCCTCTACTTTTCTTCTCGGACCCTGCCCTTCGACACCTGCCTCAGCTCGGATTAGATGCCGGCGTGGTCTCAGTCGGCGAGCCAGGACGTGTCTCTGAAGGCAACGCTACTTCGTTGTCTTCCTGCGGTGCTGGATCCATGCTGCATCGACTTGGTCGTGCTCGGCGTTGGCGTCCTCTACCCGCTTCCTAGCAGCGCGAGGTCGCTCGAGGTCTCTCTCGGTTCAGAGCTTTTCCTTTCCCAAAAGCTCTTTGGGGAGCTTGTCGCAGGCCCCTTCAGCAGCCAATTTCTCCTCGATGGCTCGCTTGCGTCGCCGATCCAACTCTTTATCCGTAAGGGACTCTGGCGGAGGTTCGTTCTGTCCGCCTGGGTGAGTTCCTATTCTTCGATAGATCTGATCCATGCTTCTCTAGCCTAGCAGACCCAGCCCCAGCCGGCCTGACCGTAAGAAAGTGTACACATCCCCTGGGTCCGCCTTTCCGCCCTGCTCAGTCCTGGCTGTATTGGGCCAAGGGGCTAGCAGCACAATTCGGGTCCCTTCTCAACTCGTAGGGAAGGGAGAATTCGCCGAGGAGTATTTTTATCTTAATATATATCAAATTCTGAGGCGGCGGTCAACAGGAGAACAGTACCAGATTCCTAACTATATATACACCCCAGAGCCCACCATTGGTTCCCCCCCGGGGGTCCTGATCGCCCCGTAGTCCGTTAGTACCCTTGACCCACTTTTCGAAAGGTGTTATAGTTGCCAATGAGAGAATTTAAGAATCTTTATGTTGACGGCATCAGCGCCGTCGACGCAAGCCCCGAGTACTCGATATTTTTTTATTTTTTTCTTTTCTGGATGTGGGGACGGGGGAAAGGGGTATTTTAGCCTGCCTGAGAGATGAGCGATCCACATGGCTGAAGCCACCTCCGTCCTGACCAAGAAGATCTTGCTTTTGGATGAGGGTCTGCACCTGGTTTACTCACTGCGGCCCCATCTCAGCCTTCAAAGCTACAGCATCCAGAGGGTGGCCTCTCCCCCCGAAGCGCTGGCCCTGCTCCACCAGGAAGCGGCGGACCTCTTAATCACCAACGTCCGTACCTCTCGGGCAAACCATGACCTGAGCGCCCTGACCGAGATCCGCACTCGCGAGCCGAGCCTGCCCATGATCCTCATGGCGCCGGAGGAGATGGAAGCGCTCGCGCAACAGTTGGGCGTTTACGCGTACTTTCGTCAGCCTTTCTCCCTCTTGAAGCTGGTGGAGACGGTGCGCGAGGTTTTAGAAGGTGCCCGGCCCTCTGCCCAGGAAGATGTTGGCCCCGGCCCTGCGGCCAGCGTCGAGGAGTTGGCCACCAGCCCGCCGCCCATGGAGGGACGGAACGAAGAGGAGTCCGCCGCTCCCTTGGGGGTGCCTACCCGGATCGAACCCCTTCCGGAGGCAGACTCCCCACCCGTTCGGGAAGTGCCAGCGGCCTCCGTCCCCGCGCCCGGCTCGCCGCCCAAGAGGGAGTCAGCGCGCCCCACTGCGGCGGCCCGAGCTGGGGTGCCAACGCTCTCCGCGGCGCGCCTGGAGGCGATTTCGGAGGTGCTTTCCAAGCTCCGCTCCGATATCGGTGCTCGCTGCATTCTGCTGGCAGATCTCCTGGGCAACCCCCTCACCGCCGTGGGGATAGTTAATCGTGGGCTGAACACCACTACCCTGCTTTCTTTACTGGCAGGGAGCTACGCGACTATTTTGGAGATGTCGCGCCGGATGGGCGAGGAGCGCACCTTCAACCTGAATTACCACGAAGGCGAGCGCATGGACATCTACTCCTCCAACCTAGGTAGAGACTACTTATTGGCCGTCATCATCGAGCGGAACGCCAAAGCCAGTCCCTCGGGGCGAGCCTTGGGGCCCAGGCCCATGGGGATGGTCTGGCTTTACGCCAAGCGAGCCCTTCTGGAGTTGATGACAATTCTTTCCCAGCCCGAGGCTGAGGTGAGCACAACAGCCCTGGATGAAGAGTTCAGCGCCTCGCTGCGCACCGAATTGGAGGGCCTCTTCGCCGCTGAGGTTGAGTTGCCTTCCTCGCTGGAACCAGAGCCCCCGGCCCCTCCCCGGAACTCCAACTTCTCTTCCGGCACCGAACCAGAGGATCGAACGGAGAGCGACCCAGGAGGGGCTCCCTCATCACTCAGCTTCCAAGAAGCTCGCGAGCGAGGCCTGATCCCCCACGATCTGCTGGCCGAGCTCGACCCGCCCGAGCCACAGCCTCCCAAGGAGAAGGGCCATGCCTCTTGAGGGGAATCTAAGAGATTTCAGTCTGGCCAACCTCATCCAGCTGAACTGCCAAGAGATGAACACGGCCAGGCTGTCCATCAGCGTCCACGGCCGGGAAGGAGCTGTCTACTTCGACAAGGGCAACGTGGTCCACGCCGTCTTCGGCCCCTGGTCTGGCGAGGAGGCGGTGTACGAGCTCCTGCGCCTCAAGGAGGGCGATTTCCATATGCAGGTGGGAGCCCAGACCACGGAGTGGACCATCACCACGCCTTGGAACACTTTGCTCTTGGAAGGAATGCGGCGTATCGACGAGGGAGAGACCTCCCAAGGCGACCGGATGGGCGAGTGGGTTCAAAGCCTACGCGGCATCGCCTGGGTGGATGGCGCGGTGCTCATTTCGCGCGACGGGGTGGTGATGGCGGAAGCCCTGGAAGGCAACGCGGAGAAAGAGGGAGCGGTGGCTGTCTTTGTGGGGAACAGCGCGGATCAGGTGGGGGAGGCGCTGAGCCTGGCTCCCTTTCAATGGGGGGTGGTGAGCATGGGCAAGGATCGCATGCTGGTGGTAGCTCGCCCGGACTTCGTGGCTGGCCTCCTTCTGGCCGAGCGCGCTTCGCCGGCCATGCTCGCCTCCGAAGCCGAGCATATCCTCTCCCGCTAGACGCGAGCAGGCCCCATGGAAAATATCCTCAAAGACATCAACGCCATCAACGGGGTGACCGGCTGCTTCGTGTGCGACTGGGAGGGTCGGGTTTTGGGCCGCTCCCTGCCCGGCGTCTTCGATGGGGCGATGCTGGCTCTGGCGGGGCGAACCTTGGCTCAAACCATCAAAGGGCTGGAGACCGCTCGGCGTCGGCGGATAAACGAGCTCGACCTGATCTATCGGGATGGTCGCTTGGTGACCAAGAACCTGAGCGGTCTGGGGGTGTTGGGTATCCTGTGCGTGCGCAATATCAACGTCCCTCTGCTGAACCTCACCGCCAACCTGGCCGCTCGCAAGATCGCCGAGATGCTGAAGACCCAGCAAGCCGGCGCTGTCCCCAGCGCCCCGGCTCGCCCGCCGGCCGGGATCGAGGTTCCCTCAGCGGAGGTGCTCCAGATCCCCACCGCGGCGGCCGTCGAGGTCCCCCCAGCGAAGGTGGTCGAGGGCCCCCCGGAGGAGGTGCCCTGGGAGGAGACGGTTGGCTTCAGGGCCCTGCTTCTGCAGGAGGCCCAACAGGTGCTCTCTCGAGCCCAACAGGAGGGGATCGTCCTGCGCGTGATGGGTGGGCCGGCCGTTTGGATGCGCTGCCCTCGCGCGGCGCACTTGACCATCCCACCGGAGACCCGCGATCTAGACCTGGTCGGCTACAACCACCAGAATAAGCGCGTCCACAACCTGTTCCAAGGTTTGGGCTATCAACCCAACAAGCGCTTCAACGCGATGGCCGGCACGCGCGCCGATTTCCGCGAGCGCTTCACTCACCCCCAGAAACAGATCCTGATCGATGTTTTCCATGACTCCTTCAGCATGTGCCATCGACTGTCCCTGGTTGGCCGCCTGGAATTGGACCGGCTCACCATCCCCCTGGCTGATCTGCTGCTGACCAAACTTCAGGTGGTGGAGATGAACGAGAAAGAGCTGCGCGAGGTTTTCGCCCTCCTGTGCGACCACGAATTGGGGGATAAGGCCGATCCGGAGCAGATCGACGGCGGTTACATCACCCGGGTCTGTTCCGATGACTGGGGCTGGTACCGGACGGTGACCCTCAACATCGAGCGCTGCATCTCCTTCGCCAACGATTTTCTAAGCCCAGACGAGCATCGCACCTTTCTGCCCCGCATTCTGCACCTCTATCAGTTGATCGAGGCCGCACCCAAATCCATGCGCTGGCAGCTGCGCGCCCGGATTGGCGAGGCCACCCGCTGGTATCAAGTGCCCGAAGAGATCTAAGGATAGCCATGGACACCACCCGCCCCAGCCTGACCCTTCCCGCCGAGTTGGTCGAACGCATCGATCAAGCCCTCGCCCGCCTCCACGAGAAAACTCAGGCGCTCTACGTACTCCTGGCCGACATGAGCGGACAACTGATCAGCGCTGCCGGGCGGGTCTTGGAGGTCGATCCGGTGTCCTTGGCGGCGCTGGCCGCCAGCAACCTGGCTGCCACCAAGGAGCTGGCCCGCCTGGCCGGCGAGCCGTCCTCCTTCGGCCACCTCTTCCACGAGGGCAAAGCGCGCAACATCTATCTCAGCGAGGTCGCTCAGCGCTTCGTCCTGGTGGTGGTCTTCGATCCCAAGAGTCAGATCGGGCTGGTGCGCCTGTTCGCCAAGCAAGCGGTCAGGGAACTGGACCAACTGGCGGGCGAGCTCGAGGCAAGTGGGGAGCAGGCGGGTTCGTTAGTGGACTCGGATTTCACCCGCTCTCTGTCGGAAGGATTGGATCGGGCCTTGGGGCCGTGGGAATATCCTTCGGAGCCTTAGCCGGACCGCGGGGAAGGCGATAGAGGTGTTCATTAACTGGAAGCTGCGTGAGATCAATCTGAAGATCGTCTACTACGGACCGGCCCTCAGTGGGAAAACTACCAATTTGGAGTACATCCACGCCCAGATCGACCCCCGCCGGCGGGGCGAGCTGGTCTCGCTCAAGACCCACGGGGACCGCACCATCTACTTTGATTTCATGCAGCTCGAGCTGGGAGAGATCAAGCGCTTCAAGCCCAAGTTCAACCTCTACACAGTTCCCGGACAGGTGATCTACGTGGCTAGCCGCAAGTTGGTCCTACAGGGGGCGGATGGCGTCGTCTACGTGGCCGACTCAGGGCCGGACCGGCTGGAGGAGAACGTGGAGGCCCTGCGTGACTTGGAGCGCAACCTGCGCGAGCTGGGCTACGATCCGGAGAGGATACCCCTGGTACTACAATATAACAAACGCGATCTCCCCAACGCCGTGCCGCTGGACCTACTCTCCCGTTCCCTGGCCCGCAACGGCGCGCCTCAGTTCGAGGCGGTGGCTACGCGTGGGTTGGGCGTCTTGGACACGCTGAAGGCGGCCATCCACCTGGTTGTCTCAAGAATATAGTGGGGCTGTGAGCATGCAGACCGAGCCGCGCGCGGCCCAAGAGGCTTTCCAGGACATCCTGTTGCGCATGAACGCAGCAGGCGGCTTCCAGGCCTCGTTGGTGGCCTCCCGCGATGGCTTGCCCATCGTCACCGTGCCCTCCCACTATGACTTGGAGGTGGCCGCAGCCATGGGGGCGCTCCTGGCCAGCGTGGCTGATGAGTCCCAGGCGCGGGTGGGGCTGGAGTCGATGGACGAGGTGGTGGTGCTCGGCCGCGACCGGAAGCGCCTGATCCTGCGGCATTTCAAGGTGGGGGAGGAGGTCTTAGTGTTAGCCGCCATCGTCCCGCCCCTGGTTCCCTATCGGCGTCACACCAATCGCGCCATTCGCGAGATCGAAGAGTTCCTGACTACCTAAACCCGGGGACCATCCCCGAACTCCCCAAGGCCCCGAGCTCGCCTCGGGGCTTTTTGGTTGTGCTATAATGCGGTCGAAGCTCATCGATCCCCACCGAGCCTGAGGTATCGTGTGGATAGCCCTCGATGGAGAGGGCACTCGCGAGGAGGTGATCACGGCGCGTCCTCTTCGCTTCAGCGCGATGTGGAAGAGCCCACCTGCTTTTACCCTAAGAGGACCTGGGGATCCCCCAACGACGCCTCGGGGATGGCTTTCCGAACCCCTCGATCTGGGATCAGTGTGGATCTCCTCTTATACGAGAAGGGGCCGCGAGGTGAGGGTCCCCAGTGGATCGCCCTAAAGATCGACCGCGGGATCGATGGGGCGCCATCCACCGCCCCCGGCGGGTCGAGCAAAGTTCATCGGGCCCAAAGGTCTTGATCGCAGCCCCGAGAGCGAGCCCGCTTCGGTGATAGAGTAAGGCTGGTGAGCCGAGCCACGAAACGAGTTTCCCCTAGTCGCTAGAGACTGAGGGCTGCATGTCGCTCCAAATCGGCATCGTGGGCTTGCCCAACGCGGGCAAATCGACCCTGTTCAACGCCTTGACCCGGGCTGGGGCGGCGGTCGCTCCTTACCCCTTCACCACCATCGATCCCAACCGGGGGGTGGTCCCCATTCCCGACCCGCGCTTGGAGCAGGTCGCCGCGCTGGTCAGGCCGGAACGGGTGACCCCCGCCACTGTGGAGTTCGTGGACATCGCCGGGCTGGTGAAGGGAGCTCACCAGGGCGAGGGCCTGGGCAACCAGTTCTTGGGGCATATTCGCAATGTGGATGCCATCCTCATCCTCCTCCGCTGCTTCACCGCGCCCGACGTGCCCCACGTAACACCCGAGCTGGACCCACGCGCGGACATGGAGGTTCTCGACCT
>JACPWV010000216.1 GCA_016196905.1 Chloroflexota bacterium
AGAAGGCTCTGGAGGGTGATCCGTTGCACTCCTTTGCCTTTCCGTCCGCAGCGGGGGCAACTGCCCGCCTTCACCCCCTGTGCCATACGATCAGCCGGGGTGCAGCAATCATGCAGGTTCTCCCCCGAAAAGCGTGTCCTCTGTTCCTTCATATCCCTATCCCCAGGAGGGGGATATCTTCAGTATATCATCTGAAACCGGTCTTGTCAAGAGGTCATTCTTCGTCCATCTTGTCTTGACAAATGGCTGGCGGCGGGTATACTCAAGATAAATCCCCCCGACGGGGATAAGTCAATGCCAGGAGGGGGCATGGCGAAAAGGAAGCGATCTAAAAGCGAAGTTTACCTAGATCCCGAGTTGGAGGATGCGCTGCACGACCGGCTTAGTCGGATCGAAGGGCACATCCGCGGCATCAACCGCATGCTGGACCAGCACAAGGATTGCGAGGATATCCTGACCCAGCTGGCCGCCGTGCGGGCAGCCCTCAATCAGGTCACCATCAAACTCCTGGAAGGCCATATGACCACCTGCGTGACCGGGGAGGTCGAAAAGGGGGATGCCGAGCGAGCCTTGGAAGTGCTGCGCGAAGCCGTATCAACAGCCTTAAAACGCGCTTAGTACTACCGCGGGCGGAGAAATATCGCGCCCAGGCTGGTCATCGCCAGCGTTGGGCGCGATCCATATTTTCACCTAATTCTGAATCGATCTACTGCTCCTGGGTAGCGCTTGGGGTTCCCACAAGCTGCACCCGATAGCGCCGTGCGTATTGGGCAGGGAAGGTGAATCGCTTCTCTACGATTCCCACAGCGACAGGGTTGCCATTTTCGTCGACGACACGGAGCCCCACGGCCGATGGAGCCGATATCTCCACCTGGAGCATATCCTTGCTCCGAGGCAGATAGGTGAGGTCGAGCGGCACGCCGCGATAGTGGAGGTTGGCCAGGGTCAGTCGGGCACCGGGCGAGCGGAGCCCAGCAGGCAGGCCAGGCGTGAGCTCGAAGGCGATCGAGCGAGTGTCGGGGTCGGGCGAGAAGCCGATGACGTGGCGCAACAAAAGGTTCGCCGTGGTCGCGCCCCAGCCGTAGCTCTCCCTCCATACGCTTAATTCCTCGATGTGTGCGGGCCACCATTCCCGCGCCGTGCCCGGCCGCGCCCCCACATCGAAGTACTCTCGCCGGTCGTTCTCCGGCCAGACGCGGCTCAGAATACCTTCGCACAGCTCGACCACGGCTCCCACTTGTCCAGCCGCCCGACCCGCTTCCGCAATGACGTAGGACCAGGAGGGCCAATGGCTCCACGGAGGTCGGTTGAAGGACGACAATTGTTTCGCCGTTCGTTCGCGCTGAGTTGGGGTAGCGATGTCGTACAGCAGAGGAATCAAATGCAAAGGGGTGATCGTCGCATCCGCGCCATCGTAGGTCTCCCCTGGCGAGGGCGGCGCGGTGCCCGGCGGATGGCGATCCTTGAAGCGCCCTTCCGCCTCGTCCCAGCACTCCCAGGTCCGCTGCTGATATTCTCGAAACAGGCTCTCCCAGCGATCCCGTTCGCCTCGAGGTCGATCCAACTCGCGACCCATCAACACGAGGATCCGCGCCGACATGGCTACCGCCGCCTGCAACTCAGCCGGGCTCACCTCAGCCGAGATATCGCGGTGGCCGGTGCGTTGTGGATCCAATCGCGGAGTATTATCCTCGCCCGACTCCCAGGTGCACTGGTAGACGATCCAGCCCTCGCTGTCGCGCCGGTGGGTCAACCACCATTCTAGGTAGCCGGCCAGCCGCGGATAGACGCGCGATAACCATTCCCGATCGGGGTGCCACAAATAGGTGAGCCAAAAGTTGTGAGAGGGCAGACACCAAGCCGGGCTGGTGCCACAGGCGCTCCCATCCAAGGCGACCATATCCAGTGTGCCGCTGGGCCACATGCAGGGGATGTTAGGGGCAGCGGCATCTTCCAGCACGGTAAGCAGCGCACGTTGGGCCAGTTCGGGCGCGGCGTAGGCCAGGCGGCTCATATCTAGTGAGTTCTCGGCCAGGACGATCCGCGGACGAAATAGGAACCAGGTGGGCCAGGGGCCGCGAAAGACGCCGGCGGCTGGGCGAACCATCAGCCACGTCGTCTCCAGGTCGTAGACCCAGCCCCGCTGCCAACTCGGTGGCCAATCACCTTCCAGCCGCGGCGCGCGCATCCAAAAGACATCGTCCTCCGATAGGAGTCGCTCCAGGGCCGAGGGAGCCTCGACCCACGCTTGCTCCGCCACTTGGGCGGCCCCATCCGCCGTCGGACCTCGACCCAGTGTCAGCCAAGTCTCACCCGCTGTGCTCACGAGCGGGATCTCAATCTCCCCCTCCCAACTGCCCGCCTCCGAATAGGCCGCGCCCACGACCACCTCGCCCTCGTCGCTGCCGAGGCCATCGGCTCGCACCCTGCACGCGACCCACCGGTCTTGGCTGTGCAGCGCATACCAGGGCTCCCACCCGCTTTGCAGCGCCAGCACCCTTCGATCGTCCATGCGCAGGCTGCGCCCATCCCGCTGGCCAGGCCGATTTGCCAGCACTTGGACGATCACTCGAATGCCTTCGACCGCGCCGCGCCAGCGCAGGCGGCAAGCCAGGCTGTCGCGTGCGACCAAAAAAAAGAGGGCCGAGAACACCAGCCCGTTCCATCTGCCGTCGAAGCTCTGGGCGCGCCCCACCCGCCTCCAGCCCCCACGAAGGCCCGGCATCGTAAGGATTATCCAAATAGCCGTGGGGGGTATAGTCGTCTAGGGGGAAGGTTCGGGCGGCGCTCTCAACCATAGGCTATCTTATTTCGGCTCGGAAGAGTCCTTCGCAAATGTAGCGTCGGGCTAAAGCCCGACGAATTTTCGTCGCCCTAAAGGGCGACGCTACGACAGAAACCCCACCGTCGAGAAAGTACGATCAAGCCGCTTTTGACTTTCGCCACGCTCGCATTTAAGATTTCGTCGTGCGCGAACCAAGCACTCTGCATCGACCCAGCGCGCGCCGCGAGGTCGGGTCAGCCCTCTTGGCCGCCATCGCTCTGATCAGCGTGGCCGGGGCCCTCTTCGCCTTCACCCAGCGAGGCGTACCATCCCCCTCCCCTTCTTCGCCCGAGATCTCGCCAACACCCACAGCCACCAACCGCATAGGCATTCTGGCCGGACACTGGCAGTACGACGGCGGGGCCAACTGTGGCGACGGCGTCTACGAGGCCGATCTCACTTACCAGATCGCTCAACAGATCGCCCCTCTGCTCAGCGCCGCCGGCTATCAAGTGGACATCCTGGCCGAACATGATGCGCGCCTGGAGAGCTACCAGGCGGACGCCTTGGTGGCCCTGCATATCGATTC
>JACPWV010000217.1 GCA_016196905.1 Chloroflexota bacterium
AATCCCTCGGCTACTTATCTGATCGAGGCTTCTGGGTCGTCAATGCGGCCAGATTGTGATAAAATATATGTTTGTGCGAAACGAGACCAACCCGGGGGTGATCGATACCCTCGCCCTGGGTTTCGGAGCCATCGCCCGCCAAGCCTGGGTCTTGATCATTCCGGTGGCCCTCGACGTAACTCTGTGGTGGGGCCCCAAACTCTCCCCCGGCCCCCTTCTGCGCCAGCTCGTGGGGATCGCCCTCCTGCCCCCCGATGCCCAAAGCCAGTATTTGGAGGCCCTGCAAGGGGTGAATCTGGCTGCCCTACTCAGCGCCGGGGTTCTGGGGACACCCAGTTTGGTGCCCAGCCTAATGTCTCAATCCCCTTTAGGCTGGGGGGTGATCGAGATCGAGCGCGGCGAGGTGCTGATCGGGCTGTTCGTCCTCCTGTCTCTGACCGGTCTTCTTCTCGGCACGTTATATCTAGGACTCATCGCTCATACATTACGTAAAGAGGGGACGGGATGGGGGAAGCAGTTGAGCCGTTACATGCTCACCTCGGTGCGCATTCTGGCCTACCTGGCCCTGGTAGCAGGAGGGATCGGGGTGTTGGCCCTCTTCTTTGTCCCGCTGATCCTGTTCGCCTCGCTGTTCAGCCAAGAGTTGGCGGGCTTGCTCCTGGCGGGGCTCCTGGTCTTCCTGATATGGGCCGGCTTCTATTTCTTCTTCGCCCTGCCCGCCATCCTGGTGGACGAGGTGGGGCCGCTGAGGGCCATGTGGAGCAGTTTCCTGGTGGTGCGCTACCATTTCGGGTCATCCCTGCTCTTCGTGGGGTTGGCCCTGCTCATCGCCCGCGGCCTCTTCGAAGTATGGCGAGCGCTGGCCGCCACCCCCTGGGGCATCGCCCTGGGCATCCTGGGCAACGCCTACATCGGCAGTGGGCTCATCGCCGCCAGCTTGATCTTCTATCGGGATCGGCTGCAACGCACTGTCCGACAAGTGGGGCCGCGGCGTTTGCCACAACTCTAACTAGTTCGATTCAAGCATGAGCATACTACTGCAACCCCCAACCGCGAGGTAAGACGCTATGGCTGCTCGCTACGAAGCCAAAGACATCCAAGTCCTGGAAGGCTTGGAGGCGGTGCGCCGCCGGCCGGGGATGTACATCGGCTCCACCGATGTGCGCGGCCTGCACCAGCTGGTCTTCGAGGTGGTGGACAACTCGGTGGACGAGGCCCTGGCCGGCTTCTGCGACCGCATCTTGGTGGTCCTGCACCCCGATGGTTCGGTGACGGTGAGGGACAACGGCCGGGGCATCCCCGTGGACATCCATCCCCAGACCAAGAAATCAGCCCTGGAGGTGGTGCACACCGTGCTACACTCCGGGGCCAAGTTTGGCGGCGGCCAGTACAAAGTGGCCAGCGGTCTGCACGGGGTGGGGGTCTCGGCGGTGAACGCCCTCTCCGAGTGGCTGGAGGTCAAAGTCCACCGCGATGGGAAGGTGTACCGTCAGCGCTACCAACGCGGCAAACCCGTGACCAAGGTGGAGGTCATCGAGAAGACCAAAGAGAGGGGCACCCTCACCAGCTTCATGCCCGATCGGGCTATCTTCAAGGCAATCCACTACCAGTTCGACTCCCTCGCGCAGCGCTTTCGGGAGATGGCTTTTCTAACCCGCGGGCTCTGGCTAACGCTGCGTGACCAGCGTAAAGATTCCGAGATCGAGAGAGCCTTCTACTTCGAAGGGGGGATCCGCTCCTTTGTGCGCTATCTGGACCGCACCCGCAAACCGATCCACGACCATATCTTCTACGTGGAACGCCAGGAGAACAGCACGCTCATCGAGGCGGCCCTGCAATACACCGACGGCTACGCCGAGTCGATCTTCGCCTTTGCCAACAACATCAACACCATCGATGGCGGGACGCACCTGACGGGCTTCCGCGCCGCCCTGACCCGCACCCTCAACGACTATGCCCGCAAGAACAACCTGCTCAAAGAGGGAGAGGAGAACTTCTCGGGGGAGGATGTGCGCGAGGGGTTGACCGCCATCATCAGTGTCAAGCTCACCGACCCCCAATTCGAGAGTCAGACCAAGGCCAAGCTGGGGAACGCCGAGGTCAAGGGCCAGGTGGAATCGGTGGTGACCGAGGCGCTGGCGGCTTTTTTGGAAGAGCGCCCTCGCGATGCCCGGGCCATCATCGAAAAATGCACCACCGCAGCGCACGCCCGCGAGGCAGCCCGCAAGGCCCGCGATCTGGTCATCCGCAAGAGTGTCCTGGAGAGCCTGACCCTACCCGGGAAGCTGGCCGACTGCTCGGAGCGGGACCCCTCCAAGAGCGAGCTGTACATCGTGGAGGGGGATTCGGCGGGGGGCTCGGCCAAGCAGGGCCGCGAGCGCCGCTTCCAAGCCGTGTTGCCGTTGCGAGGAAAGATCCTCAATGTGGAGAAGGCCGGCCTGACCAAAATTCTATCTAACAAAGAGATCCAGGCCCTGATCACCGCTCTGGGCACCGGAGTGGGCGAACAGTTCGACCTGGGCAACCTGCGCTACCACCGCATCATCATCATGACCGACGCCGATGTGGACGGCTCGCACATTCGCACGCTTTTGCTGACCTTCTTCTTCCGGCACATGCTCGATCTGATCAAGAACGGCCACCTGTACATTGCCCAGCCACCCCTCTATCTGATTCAGCACAAGAAAGAGAAGTACTACGCCTACAGCGACGAGGAGAAAGAGAAGATCCTCAAGCGTCTGGATGGAGCCAAGGTCCCCATCAGTCGTTATAAAGGTTTGGGTGAGATGAACCCCGAGCAGTTGTGGGAGACCACCATGAACCCGGAGCGGCGGACGCTTTTGCAGGTAGGCATCGAGGATGCCGCCGAGGCCGACCGCACCTTCGAGATGCTGATGGGCGAGGAGGTCCCGCCGCGCAAGCGCTTCATCCAGACCCACGCCAAGCAGGTGCGCAATTTGGATGTTTAGCATCGGACTGGATCATGGCTAAAGATAAAATCATGGCATTTGTCGATTACGAAAACATTCGCATCGGCTTGTCGAAGAACTACGTCGAGCAAGTTAAACCAGCCCAGATAATAAGGGCTATTCAAACACTTGCGAAAGATCGCGGTGAGTTTCGAGGAGGAATCTTCTTCGGTGATTGGACTAGGAGGCCCCAAGATGCCAGGGAGATTGAGGATCAAGGCTGGAGAGCCTATAACGTGCTGGCTACCCGGGGCGGCAAAGACCGAAGCGATATGCCCATGGGACTCGAGATTTACGACGCCTTTCAGAGCAAGAAAGAGATGACTACGTTCATTTATAGCCTCGGGAGACGCGGGTTTTAAAGAGGTCATTATTAGAGGCCGTGAAAAGGGAAAGCACATGCTTGTTTGTGCTGTTGGGCTGGAAGCAGCTCGTGAACTCATCACCATGGCGGAAGGCTTCTTCCCGATCGAGGTCTTATTAAATCTGACCCCAAAA
>JACPWV010000226.1 GCA_016196905.1 Chloroflexota bacterium
GCCGGGCCGCTCAGCTCTGGGGCGGGGTAGCCGCGTTGCCCCAACCAGAACCTCAAGCAAGCCTCGCGGGCCAGCGCGTCCGCCTGGCGCGTCTCGGCCGTCGGTCGCGGATCGTTCTCGAACACCAACAGCTCATCGGGTCGATACCCCTTCTCAGCTAACCAATAGCTCAGCACGACCCGTCGGGCATAGACCAGATCGCTGTGAAGCCGCTCCCCCTGGACCCCTTTCTGATCCCCGCCTGACCTCGCCCCGTCCTTGGTCCCCAGGGTTAGGGTCGCGGGAAGGCTTATTTTGAGGGAAGGCTCGGCCTGAAGGTCCTTCAGCCAGGGCTCGAGGTAGAGCAGCCGGGCCTCCTGATCATCGCGGATAGTTGAGAGGTCGTGCCCGGACTCCCCCAGCCAGGCCCAGGCGCCTGCGGTGATCTCCTTCCAGGCCAAGTCCGCCAGCCAGGCGCGGGCCAGTTCGGCGGTGATCTCGTCCTCGCGGGCACCGTCGAAGACGGGGCACAGGGCGCGGAAGCCCAGCCGATGGGCCGCCCAGCCGAGATGGGTTTCCAGGATCTGGCCGATGTTCATGCGACCCGGCACCCCCAAGGGGTTGAGTATCAATTGGATGGGCGTGCCATCCGCCAGGAAGGGCATATCGGCCAAAGGCACCACCTTGGAGATGACCCCTTTGTTCCCGTGCCGGCCGGCCATCTTGTCGCCCTCGGTAATCTTGCGCCGCTGGGCGATGCTCACCCGCACCAGCTTCTCCACGCCCGCGGGAAGCTCGCGATCCTGATCGCGGGTAAAGACTTTGATATCCACCACCTTCCCCTTTTCGCCGTGGGGTAAGCGGAGGGAAGAGTCCTTCACCTCGCGGGCCTTCTCGCCGAAAATGGCGCGCAGCAGTTTCTCCTCGGGGCTGAGGTCGGTCTCCCCTTTGGGGGTGATCTTTCCGACCAAAATATCGCCCGGCTTCACCTCGGCCCCGATGCGGACGATGCCCTCCTCATCCAAGTCCTTGAGCGCCTCCTCGCCCACGTTAGGGATATCCCGGGTGATCTCCTCGGGGCCCAGCTTGGTATCGCGCGCCTCCACCTCGTGTTTCTCGATGTGGACGGAGTTGAACATGTCCTGGCGCACCAATTCCTCGCTGATCAGCACGGCGTCCTCGTAGTTGCCTCCCTCCCAGGAGAGGAAAGCGACCAGGACGTTCTGGCCCAGGGCCAGCTCCCCGTGGTCGGTGGAGGAGGAATCGGCCAAGACCTCTCCCCGGCGCACCTTCTGGCCTTTCTCCACGATGGGCCGCTGGTCGATGCAGGTCCCCTGGTTGGAGCGGTTGAAGCGGCGCAGCTCGTAGAGCCGTTCGCCGCCCTTGCCTTTCAGCACGATCCGCTCGGAGGTGACGCTGACCACCACCCCGTCCTCCTCAGCGATGACCACCTGCCCCGAATCCAGGGCAGCCTGGAACTCCATCCCGGTGCCCACGATGGGCGCCTCGGGCCGCAGGAGGGGCACCGCTTGGCGCTGCATGTTGGAGCCCATCAGCGCGCGGTTGGCATCGTCGTGCTCCAGGAAAGGAATGAGGGCGGCCGAGACGCTCACGATCTGCTTGGGGGAGACGTCCATGAAATCCACCTCTTCGATGGATCCCATAAGAAAATCCTTACCGCGACGCACCGAGACCCGATCGTGAACGAACTCGCCCTTCTCATTCAGCTCAGCATTGGCCTGGACGATGGTGTATTTCTGCTCCACATCAGCGGGGAGGTAGAGGATCTCCTGAGAGGCCATAGGGCGAACGGGGATCTCCCGGAGGGGCAGGCTGGCGATCTCCTTGGCGAGCTTGGCGGAGATCTCCGTCCCCGCCTTGGCCACCATCCGGCCATCCCTGGGATCGACCAAGTCCTGGCGCAGGGTCTTCCCCTCACTGTAGAGCGGGTCGTTGGGGACGGCCCGGATCACCCGGCGATAGGGGGTCTCGATGAAGCCGTACTCGTTAACCCGTCCGTAGGTAGCCAGGGAGCCGATGAGGCCGATGTTGGGGCCCTCGGGGGTCTCGATGGGGCAGATGCGACCATAGTGGCTATGATGCACATCCCGCACATCGAACCCGGCGCGCTCGCGCCGCAGGCCGCCAGGGCCCAGGGCCGAGAGACGCCGCTTGTGGGTCAATTCGGCCAGCGGGTTGGTCTGGTCCATGAACTGAGAGAGCTGGCTGCCCCCAAAGAACTCTCGGATGGCGGCCACTACCGGACGAACGTTCATGAGCGCCAAGGGGTTGAGCTGCTCTGGGTCGCGGGTGCTCATGCGCTCCCGCACCACCCGCTCCATGCGCAGCAGGCCGATGCGCAATTGGTTCTGAATCAGCTCGCCCACCGTCTTGACCCGCCGGTTGCCCAGGTCGTCGATGTCATCGGGGTCCTCCACCCCATTGTTGACCAGGATCATATGCTCGATGACCTTGACCAGATCCAGCTTGGAGAGGACCAAATACTCTCTGGGCTGGTCCAGCCCCAGGCGGTGGTTCAGTTTGTAGCGGCCCACCCGCGCCAGGTTGTAGCGGCGGCGGACGAAGAGCAGGGCGGTCAAGTAACCCTTGGCGTTCTCCAGCGTGGATGGGTCGCCCGGGCGCATCTTCTTGAAGAACTCCAAGACCGCCTCCTCGGCGTTCTTGGAGGGATCGCGCGCGATGGTGGCGGCGATGTAGCTGTGCTCGGGCATGGTGTCCACACCCTGGAAGAGGTGGGTGAGCTCCTCATCGGTCACAGACCGTCCATACGCCTTCCACTCGCGATGGTTACTCATCGAATCACCCATCGAGCTGCGTCCCACAATCGCTTTCAGGTACCGGATCGTCACCGGTGGATCCACAGGAAACTCTTGATACACGTTGTCGTAAAACACTTTGTTTTGCGCCTCAATGGGGAGTGCGGTCGCCTCCAAAATCTGGATGGCTTCATTCGTCTCCGGTTCGGGAATCTCTATGCCCTCAAGGGCATTTCCGAGCACCGTGCCGTGAAGCGCGCGCCAATCGTCCGGCCGCGCCGTTCCCAGCAGCAAA
>JACPWV010000215.1 GCA_016196905.1 Chloroflexota bacterium
ATCGACGTTCTACTGCGCGCCGTGGCTGGGCTGAAAGGGGAGTGGGTCTTGAGGATTTTGGGCCGCGGGCCCCAGCGCCGGCCGCTAGAAAGTCTGGCCTCCAAGCTGGAGATCGAAAAGCGCGTTATCTTCGACCCGCCGCGCTCCTCGACGGCCATGCCTGACTACTATCGCCAACTGGATCTCTTAGTTCTGCCGTCGCGCACCAGGAAAAATTGGGTGGAACAGTTCGGGCGGGCGCTCATCGAGGCCATGGCCTGTGGGGTGCCAGCGCTCGGCTCCGATGCAGGGGAGATCCCCAACGTCGTCGGAGAGGCCGGCCTCATCGTCCCGGAGGGGGATGTGCAAGCAACCCGCCAAGCTATCCAGCGCTTGAGAGACGACGCGGACCTGCGGCGACGGCTAGGCCAACTCGGCCGGGAGCGAGTTCTAGGGCACTACACCCAGGCCCAGGTGGCGGCCGCCACCTACCAGGTCTATCTCAGGTTGGTCGAAATGCCGCCCAGTGGGGGAGAGGATGCTCAACCCAGCCTATCTTAACGTCCTACGCAAGATATTCACAAGATTGGACAATACCGGTGTGGACTGGGTAGTTTTACGGGTAGCCTCGGTTTTGCGCTTCAAGGTGTTCCCGTTGAACCCCATGATATCGACATTCAAACAGATCAACCAGGAGCCTATGAGATAGCGCGGCTCTTTTCCGAATTTGTGATCGAGAAAGTCGCTTTCTCTTCTGGGGAGAGGATCCGCTCACATTGTGGCGCCTTGATGATCGATGGAATCAAGGTGGATATTATGGGAGACATCCAGAAGCGTTTGGAGGACGGAGTGTGGGAGTCGCCTGTGGATTTGGACCAACATAAGCGGTTCGTAGAGGTTGAGGGAATGCGAGTGCCCGTTCTTTCTCTAGAGTATGAGTATCAGGCGTATCTGAAGTTGGGTAGGTCAGAGAAAGCGGAGATGCTGAAAAGGTGGCTATAGGATAAGGTTGTAGGGGAGGCCCTGGTGGCCTCCCGTCCAGATCTCCTACACTCCTTGGCTCGGTAAGCTATGCTATAATGAAGCGTTAGCGAGGCCAGCATGCATATCGGTTTAAACGCTCAGCTGCTTTCTCTCTCCCAGGATTACCGCGCCACGGGGATTAGCTGGTATGTCTACAACCTTTTGGGCCACCTGCCCGCAGGCCAGCACCGCTACACCGTCTTCACCGCGGAGCGTCGCGCCGCGGAGCTGTGGCCTCAACTGCGCGTGCGCCTGACTCGTTGGCCCACACGCAACCCGCTGGTGCGCATCTTCTGGGAACAGGTCCTCTTGCCCCTGCACCTGGCCAGGGAGGGGGTCGATCTGCTGCATGGGCTGGGCTTCGTCATACCGCTAGCAAGTCGGCGGCCCGGGGTGATCACCATATTCGACCTGGGTTTTGTGGTCCACCCCGAGCTCATCAAGCCGGCACGCCGCATCTATTTATCCACCATGGCGCGCCTCTCCGCTCAGCGTGCCAGGCGGATCATCGCCATCTCGCAAGCCACCAAACAGGATATCGTTCGATTGTGGGGGATCGATCCGCAGCGAGTGGTGGTGATCCCCTGTGGGGTGGAAGAGCGCTTCCGCCCTCCCGCGCCGGAGGCCCTCGAGGCCTGGAGGCGCCGCCGCAGCCTGCCCGAGCACATGATCCTCTTCCTGGGCACCTTGGAGCCGCGCAAGAATATCCCCGGCCTGCTGCGAGCTTACGCACTATTGAGGTCGCGCGGCCTTCGATCGCACATGCTGGTGCTGGCGGGGGCGGCGGGCTGGGGTCAGACAAGCATCCTGGCCGAGATGGGGCGCTTGGGCCTAAACGGCCAGGTGTTTCTGCCCGGCTACGTGCCCAGCGAGGAGCTTCCCCTGTGGTACGCGGCGGCCGATCTCTTCGTCTATCCCTCCTTGTACGAAGGCTTCGGCCTGCCGGTGCTGGAGGCAATGGCCTGTGGAACGCCGGTCATCGCCGCGGACGGCTCCGCGCTGCCCGAGGTGGTGGGCGAGGCCGGCCTGTTGGTGTCGCCCACCGACGTCGAGGCTCTGGCTGAGGCCATTCAACGGGCACTGCAAGATCCCTCGCTGCGCGAGGCGATGCGCGGCAAGGGTCTATTGCAGGCGCGCCGCTTCAGTTGGGCAGAAGCGGGTCGGCGAACCGCCCAGGTCTACGAAGAGGCCACGACACACGAGCGAGGGGGCGATGTTTAGGCAAGCCAAACCTTGGCTGCTCTTCGGGCAGGTGATCCTGGACATCGGATTGATCAACCTGGCCTTCCTGATCGCCTACCTGGGTCGCTACGAGTTTGAATGGATCCGCCCCGTCGACGAGTTCAACTTCGTTTCCTACCGAGAGTACCTACCGGTCTCCCTGATCCTCACCGTCATTCTCGTCATCGTGTACCGCATCGAGGGCCTTTACCATCAGCGGCGCGGCGCCACCTGGCTGGACGATCTCTACACCATCACCATCGGCACCGCGGTGGGGATGGCGGTGATCATCGTCCTCTTCTACGGCCTGCGCCCCAACTTCTATTCGCGTCTGCTCTTCGCCTACGTGAGCATCGCCATCGCGATCGTCTTAGGCCTGAGCCGATTGATGATCCGCCAGGTGCGCGGTCGCCTGCGCGCGCGGGGCATGGGCATCGATCGGGTGCTCATCGTGGGGGCAGGGGAGTTGGGGCGCGCGGCGATGCGCGGGATCATCGCCCTACCTCAATTGGGCTATCGGGTGGTCGGGTTCTTGGACGACCGACCCGAGCGGCGGAGCGTCCCCATCGGCCGCTTCCCCGCCCTGGGCGAGACGCGAGATCTCCCCCGCGTTCTTGAGCAGCACCCTGTGGAAGAGGTGATCATCACCCTGCCCTGGACCGACCACCAGCGCATCCTCGAGTTGGTGCAGCACTGCGAACAAAAAGGGGTGCGGGTACGCATCGTCCCCGACCTGTTCCAGATGAGCCTGACCAGTGTGGACGTGGACGACCTGGGCGGCATTCCGTTGATCGGCCTGCGTGTGCCGTCGCTGCGCGGGGCGAACATCCTGGTCAAACGCATTTTCGATTTGGCGATCGGCGTCCCGCTGACCCTGCTGGCGCTGCCCCTCGCGA
>JACPWV010000221.1 GCA_016196905.1 Chloroflexota bacterium
CGGCATGCAGGCCATGATCGCGGCCGGGGCCCGGCGGCGCAGGTGGAGGGCCGCCAGCCCAATAGCTGCTGCCGAGCCTTTGCCCTCCGGCTCAGCGATCAGGTTATTAGACGAATCCAGCTCCGGCAGCTGTTCCGCGATGTGGGGCAGATACTCCTGCGGCGCCACGGTCAGGATGCGCTCGGGTAGGATCAGCGGCCTCAGGCGATCCCAGGTCGTCTGCAGCAGCGTGCGCTCGGAGAACAGCCTCAGCAATTGCTTGGGCTGGCTCCTGCGGCTGAGGGGCCACAGACGGGTGCCCGCGCCCCCAGCCAGGATCACGGCATAAAGAGAACCTGTCCATGAATCGCTCATCATATGCGTGTCCCTATCGAAAAGAATCGGCGAGGCTGATTAAAACCTCGCACTACACGACCACCCGCTCCATGCCTGAACGCCGCGTCGGTTCAATCCACAACATAGTCCAGTTTGGCCTCCCGGGCCAGCACGTAGTGCATCCCGCCCACCTGGCGCACCAGGCCCTTCAGCTCCATGAGGGCCAGCGCCCCGGTCACCTGGGCGATGGGCAAACCCGTCTCCCGGCCGATCTCATCGACGTGGACCGGCTCCTGGGAGATTTGCTCGAGGATCACCGCCTCCGCCTCGTTCTCGGGCGCCACCTCCCGCACCTCGCGCTGGGCCTGAACCAGGGTGAGGTTCAACTCCTCTAAGATGTCCGCTACCGAGAGGATCAGTTTGGCCCCGCCCTCTTGGATGAGTTTGTTGGTCCCGCGGCTCTTGGGGCTGGTGATGTTCCCCGGCACGGCGAACAGTTCGCGCCCTTGCTCCAAGGCGTAGTCGGCGGTGATGAGGGCGCCGCTGTTCTCCCCCGCCTCGATCACCACCACCCCCAGAGAGAGCCCGCTGATCAAGCGATTGCGCCGCGGGAAGTTGCCCGCCTCGGGCGGCATCCCCAGGGGGTATTCGCTGATCAGCGCTCCACGTTCCAGGATGGTGTCAGCGAGGGTGGTGTTCTCTGCTGGGTACAGGATATCGATGCCTGACCCCAGCACCGCCAGCGTTCGCCCGCCGGCCTCCAGGGCGGCCCGGTGGGCTAGCGCATCGATCCCGCGAGCCAGCCCACTCACCACCGTGATCCCCGCTCGAGCCAGATCCCCGGCGATCTCCTCGACCACCTGCTTACCGTAAGGCTTGGGCGAGCGCGTCCCCACCACCGCCACCGCCCATTCGTCCCGCGCTGAGAGTTCCCCTCGCACGAAGAGCAGCGGCGGAGGATCATGGATCTGGGCCAGCCGGGCGGGGTAGGCCGGATCGCCCCAGGTGATGACCCGAGCTCCCAACTGAGCGAATTTTTGCAGTTCGGCGTCGAGATCCATCTCCCTGCGCAGTCGCTCCAGGTTCTGGATGGTGGGCTCGTCCAGCCCGGCCGCTTTTAATTCGTCGCGCGGGGCGGACCAAGCCGCAGCCGCATTGCCCATCCGATCGAGCAGCTGCTTAAAGCGCACCGGCCCAATGCCAGACACCGCATTCAGCCCGATCCAATATTTCAGCTCTTCGGCCATCTCCTCATCGCCTCGAACGCGAAGTAACCTATCATGATCATATCTCACCTGTCAAGCCGACGGGCGATCAAGAAGATCGCCCGCTAGAAATAGTATCGATCTGACTCGGCCAGCTCACCATAAGCCCGGCATGGGTTCGATGATCAATCGGCCCTCTTCCAGATCGATGCGGCGGATGACCTGGGCGATAGCGGGCAACAGGATCTCGCCCCGCTCACCGCGCACCAAGTAGACATCGTTGGAGCCGGTGGAGAGGACCTCACCGACCCGTCCCAGATGCTCACCGCCGGTGGTCCACACTTCCAAACCCAGAATTTGATAGAGGTAATACTCGCCCTCCGCCAGAGGAGCCGCCTCCTCCACCGGCACCTGCAGCAGTTGACCGCGTAAAGCGCTGGCTGCGCGACGATCGTCGCATCCGGCGAGCTTCAGGATGGCGAACCTATCGCCCCGCATTCGGTAGCCTTCTAGGGCCAACGGGCGACCTTCGCCCAGATACAGCTGGCGGGTCCAAGCGAAGCGCTCAGGGAAATCGGTCAGCACCTCCACCTTGACCTCGCCTCGCGACCCCCAGGGGGCCACCACCCGGGCCACCGCCAAATAGGCTGGCCGATCCACGGCCATCACACGATCTCCAGGATGACCTTCTTGCCCTGCCGCATGGCCGCCACGCGCAGCAGGGTGCGCATGGCGTCGGCGACGCGCCCTTCCTTGCCGATGACCCGGCCCATATCCTCCTTGGCCACGCGGAGCTCGTAGACGATGGAACTGGTGGTCCGGATCTCCTTCACCTCCACCTGCTCGGGGTGCTCCACCAGGGATTTAGCTAAGAACTCTACCAATTCCTTCATGGGCTCTCTCCAGCCTTGACTATAGGATCGAGGGCGAGGGTCTGGCGAAACACACTCTGCCCCCCAGCGAGCCCTGGCTAGCTCACCTCATGACCCCTGCGTCGCAGTGCCTCCTTGATCTCCTCGATCGATTTGGGCCCTAGACCCTGGACCGCTCGCAGACCCTCGTGGCCCTGGCTCAGCCTCTGGAGCAGCTCCCCCACGCTGGTGATTCCAGAGACGGCCAAAAGGTTGGCTACCCGAGTGGAGAGCTGCAACGCCTCCAGGCTGGCCTCGGCCGGGAGGGCCTCGACCCGCGCCCGCCGCGGGGCCGCCTGGGCCTCTGGCGCCGGGGCCTCGGCCAACACGGACTCCAGCGGCTCGCCGGCCTTGACCCGTGCCCAGCGCTCCAACGTGCCCTGGCGCGCTAACAGCCCCGTCACCGCCTCGCTAGGTTGGGCCCCGCGCTGGAGCCAGTAGATGGCGCGCGCCTCATCGAGTCGGACGGTGGGCGGGTCAGTCAAGGGGTTGTAGAAGCCAATCGACTCCAAGAAGCGCCCATCGCGCGGGAAGCGAGAATCGGCCACCACCACGCGGTAGGAGGGCTGCTTCTTGGCACCCACGCGACGCAAACGAATCTTGACCATTATGCCTCCTCGGTTCGATTAAGAAGTGTCGATAGCGGTTGGGCGATCCATCGCTGAATTCGCACAGTGACGCGAGTCGCCTGCCGCGACATTGCTCGTCGTATATCGTTCTCTCTATTTATTCTCGACTCCACCTCACCTAAACATCGACGGGATGTCGCCCAAGCGACCCGCCTGGAGTTGTTTCATCATCTTCTGGACTTGTTTAAACTGCGCTAGCAGTTGGTTGACCTCCTGGACGCTGGTGCCCGAGCCTCTGGCGATGCGCCGCTTGCGGCTCCCCCCGATGATGTCCGGCTGGCGCCGCTCCTGGGGGGTCATGGAGCGGAGCATGGCCTCGACGCGCGATAACTGCGCATCGCTGGCCCCGGCCGGGAGCTGACCGGCCAAACTGGACAGGCCGGGCACCATCTCCACAAGTTGGCTGAGCGGCCCCATGCGTTTTACCTGCTGGAGTTGGGCCAAAAAATCCTCTAGATCGAAGCTGGCCTGGGCAATCTTCTCCGCCGCCCGGCGCGCCTCCTCCTGATCGAAAGCCTCCTCGGCCTTTTCGATCAGGCTGAGCACATCGCCCATGCCCAGTATCCGCGAAGCTAACCGCTCGGGATGGAACACTTCCAGAGCGGAGGGTTTTTCCCCGGTGCCCAAGAACAAGATGGGCACCCCGGATACCTGCCGGATGGAAAGGGCCGCTCCACCGCGGGCATCGCCATCCATCTTGGTGAGGATCAGGCCGCTGAGGCCCACCCGGCGCTGAAACTCCTGAGCCAGGTTCACCGCGTCCTGGCCGGTCATGGCATCAGCCACCAGCAGAACCTGTGGGGTGCCCAGCACGGCTTTCATCTCAGCCAACTCACCCATCAACTCGGCGTCGATGTGCAGCCGGCCCTGCGTGTCCAGAATGACCGCGGTATAAGAACCCTGGCGAGCTCGCTCCACGGCGTGGCGGGCGATCTCAACCGGCGCGCGGTCGGATCCCTCGCTGTGGACGGCGATGCCTATCTGGCCCCCCAAAACTTCCAGTTGCTGGATGGCGGCCGGCCGCCGCGTATCGGTCGCCACCAAAAGGGGCCGCTGCCCCTGTTGGCGCAAGTAGAGGGCCAGCTTGGCGGCGGTGGTAGTTTTTCCCGACCCCTGCAGGCCCACCAGCATCACCCCCTGGGGGCCTGGGCCGGCCAGGTTCAAGCGGCCTGGCTCTCCCAGCAAATGGATCAATTCCTCCTGCACGATCTTGACCACCTGCTGGGCGGGAGTTAAGCTGCGCAAAACTTCGGCGCCCACCGCCCGCTCCCCCGCCCGGGCGATGAAGTCCACGACCACCTGAAAGTGGACGTCCGCCTCCAAAAGGGCCAGCCGCACCTCGTGCAGAGCCGACTCCACGTCGGCTTCGGAGAGGACGCCCTTGCTCGCCAGGCGGCGGAAAACAGACTGCAGTTTCTGGGTGAGGTGATCAAACATTTACAGGCGAGTGAAAACGAAACTTTGATAATTCAGGCTCGGGCTGCGAGCTATCCAATGGAAACGAAGCCTAGTGCTTCAAGACCTCACCGCTTATATTCGGTCCTCAACGATCCGGTACCTGAATAGCTCGTGAAAAAGCCGCCTTTAAGGCGACACCCCATTCTAGTCGCTATTAACATTTTCGTCAAGTCGGGGTGTGGTATAATAAAAATCTAAACTGCTGCAGAGGGAACTCGATGTATCCTCGCGCGCTGCTCATGGGAGTAGCATTGCTCATCGGCTGCGCCGCCCAGTCAACGGCTCCAGCGCCGATTGAGCCGAGCTCCGACCCGCCCGCCTCGTCGAGGCAGGCGGAGGCCCCTTTGGCCGATGACTTCTCAAAGGCCGAGTTGCGTCGCGAGCCAATGAATATCCTCGTCCCCGGGCCTTCAACCCTGCTGGGGCCCATGCCCCACGAATACCAGCGCCTGAACAACTGCGGTCCTACCTCAGTAGCGATGGTGCTGGGTTATTTCGGACAGCCGACCAGCCAACAGGACACCGCGCCCTATTTGAAAGGGGGGGCTTCGGATAAAAACGTGAGCCCGCGCGAGATCGCTGCTTATTTCCGCCAGCGCGGTTTCCAGGCGAGGGTGCGCATTAACGGCGATCTCGAGTTGCTGATGACCCTGTTGGCCAATGGATTCCCGGTCATCGTCCAACAGTGGTTGGAGCGGCCCGACGATGCTCTGACGGGGCATTATCGCATCGTGCTGGGCTTCGATCGATCCAAACAGGTCATCATCGTCAACGATGCCTACCTGGGGCCTCAGGTCGAGATTA
>JACPWV010000222.1 GCA_016196905.1 Chloroflexota bacterium
CGATTCCAGCGGCGAAATTCTACTAGAGATACCGCTGGATTCTAATGTCGGTTGGACCGAGAACGTCGGCTGGACCAGCACCGATACCACCGGCTCGACTACGGACACCACTAGCTCAACTACCGATACCTCGACTTCAACGACTGATACCTCAACCTCGACAACTGATACGTCGACCTCGTCGACCGACCCCTCAACTTCAACGACCGATATGTCCGCCGTGTCGACCGATACCTCAACTTCAACAACCGACACGTCCACTGCGTCGACTGACACCTCAACCTCGACCACCGACTCCAGTGGAGAAATCCTGCTGGAAGTAACGCTTGATCCCAATGTCGGTTGGACCGAGAACGTCGGCTGGACCAGCACCGATACCACCGGCTCGACTACGGACACCTCTAGCTCAACTACCGATACCTCGACCTCGACAACCGATACCTCTACCACCGATACATCGACTATAGATACCTCAACTTCGAGCACGGATACCTCGACGTCGACCACCGATACATCGACTACAGACACCTCGACTTCGACAACCGATACCTCGACTTCGACGACCGACACCTCGACCTCGACAACCGATACCTCGACTTCGACGACCGACACCTCGACCTCGACAACCGATACCTCGACCACTGACTCCGGTGGGGATGTCCTACTGGAAGCACCTATTGACTCCGGCATCAGCACGGAAAACATCGGTTGGACATAAACTAGGCGACCAGGGACAGGGAGACACCTTACACATGACCAACACACATCGACACCTCGTCACGCAACTTTACGTCGCCGTAGTTACCCTCCTTGGCTTCGCTCTCCTCCTGGGGAGCCTCCCTGAAGTAGCGCGCCAGCCGTTGCCTCTCCTTCTCTTCTTGGCCGGCTGCGCGGGTTTGGCTCAGCGCTTCCCGGTTGCCCTCTTCCGCAACAGCGACGTTTCAGTCGCCTTCGCCATCACTTTCGCCACCCTCCTGCTGCTAGGCACGCCGGCCGCCATCTGGGTCAACCTCCCCAGCGCCTTGATGCTGTGGGTAGCCTCCACCAAAGGCGTGCTGCCCGCACACAGGGGTCTGTTCAACATCGGGAGCTTCAGCCTGTCTGCGGCCACCGCCGGCCTGGTCTACTCCGCATTGGGAGGCTCCACCCCACCTGCTGACTTCGTCTCCGCCCTACCCGCTATGGCCGCTGCCGCGGTGACCTACTTCGCCATGAACTCCGGGCTGACCGCCATGGCGATCGGCCTGAGCACCCATAGCTCGGTGCGGGATGTCTGGCGAGTCAACTACGCTTGGATGGTGCTGAACTATCTGGGCCTGGCCGTCAATGGCATCGCACTAGCCGGGGCTTATCTGGCCATGAACATCCAGGGCATGCTGTTCTTCCTGGCGCCCCTGGTCATCGCTCGCTATTCCTTCAATCTCTTTATGGCCAAGAGTCGCGAGGTTCGGGAGCAGAATCACAGGCTGGAGCTAGCGAAGTCCCAACTCGAAGAGAGCTACCTCAACACCATCGCCGCCCTGGTCGCCGCCATCGACGCCAAGGACCATTACACCCAGGGCCACTCCAAAGTCACCGCCCACTACGCTACGCTCACCGCTCGCGCGATGGGCCTCTCCGATCGCGAAGTCGCCGGCGTTTACCTGGCTGCCCTGTTCCACGATATCGGCAAGATCGCGATTCCCGAACACATCCTCAATAAGCCCGACAGACTCTCCTCTGAAGAGTGGGAAACCGTCGTCCAACATTCCTCCGTCGGCTCCCAGATCATCGCCCAGATCACTAACCTGCGCTGGGTCGCCCCTGCCATTCGACATCACCACGAACACTTCGACGGCTCCGGCTATCCCGATCACCTCCAAGGCGATCAGATCCCCCTTACTGCACAGATCCTGGCGGTGGCCGACGCCTACCAAGCCATGCGCTCCAAGCGCCCCTATCGCCAACCCCGACCTCACCAGGAGGCCCTGGCCGAACTCCGCCTCAACGCCGGCACCCAGTTCAGCCCCCAGGTGGTGGAGGCCTTCGTTCAGGCGATCAGCACGGAGGTCACCCCCCTCGCCGAGAAGCTTCCCCTGCGGGTGGCCGAGATTCTGCACGTCTCCCAACCACAATTCTAAATCTATTCTTGCGAACCTTGAACAGCAGAATCGCCGAGGGATCCCCTCGGCGATTTTTTGTGGAACAGGTTTGCCCACGCCACACTGGCCGGGCCGCCGTCGATCTAGCGTGCATTTCCCAATACCGCTTCCAACCAATGAACGCAACATGGCCGCCGATACTGATCGGCGGCCATGTTAGGATCGATAATGCTACTCATCGACGGAGGCGGGAAGCTGAGAAGGTGTCCCCTCTTCAATCCATTCCTCCCCGCCCACCCATACCTCCTTCTTCCAGATGGGCACTAACTCCTTGAGCCGGTCGATGGCGTACCGACAAGCCTCGAAGGCCTCGCGGCGATGGGGGGTGGCCACCGCGATGCCCACGCTGGCCTCCCCCAACTTTAAGCGGCCCACGCGGTGGATCAGGGCTACGCGATCCGTGCCCCAACGACGGCGGATCTCCTCCCCGATCTCGCGCATTTTGCTCAAGGCCATTTCCGGGTAGGCGTCGTACTCCAAGTATTCGACCTCCCGTCCCCGCGAGTGGCGGCGGGCGGTGCCCAGAAAGGTGACAATGGCCCCCATCTCGGGGCTGGCTACCGCTCGGCTCAACTCATCCAGGGAGATCTCCTCCTCCACGATGCGATAAAGCGCACCCCCGCTGACGGGCGGGATGAAGGCGACCTCATCGCCATCGCGTAGGGGCTGCTCCAGGGGGGCGTACTCGCCGTTGATGGCTACCACCAGAGCGTTCCGATAAGCTTGCAAGCGGGGGTATTGCTGAGCCAGCTGGCGCCACAGCCCGAGAGGCGTGGCTCCAGGAGGCAAATCCACGAGCCGCTCTCGCTCGCCCACCGCCTCGCGGTAGACGGCGAAAAGGCGAAGCCGCACACGCACGGCCTCTTGGCCGGCCTGCCTGGTTTCTTTTTTCTCTGCGACTTTTTCCTTCATCGTTCAGCAGCAACGATCATAGCGATTATACTCTAAAAGGCAACCCCGTTGGTAGCGAAGCTAGCCGCGCCGTCGGGGATTTGGGTAAATATCGGACCCTCGAAGGTCAGGCCCCATATTTGGTCAGCCGACCAGCGTGAGCCAAGGCGAGGCTCATCAGCTCAACCGCGGGCCGTGTTCCTAACCCTCCCCGCGCGCAGTGATACTCGTCGAAATGCGGGGTGCCGTCGGCGCGCGCGGATGGAGAATGGAGTAGAACTGGGACCGGGTGCCAGCTGTGGGCGCGCAGCGCAGAAGGCGTGGAATGGTCCCCCGTGACGACCAAGACTTCCGGACGGAGATCCTGGAGGGCCGGGGTCAACCCATCGATCTCCTCCAGGATGCGCACCTTGCCCTCGAAATCGCCATCTTCGCCGCGGCTGTCCGCCTCTTTAATGTGCAGGAAGAAGAAATCGTATTCGGCCAAGCGGCTCCGCAGCCGCTCCAGCATATCGGCGTAATCGCGGTAGGGCTCCAGAATGGTCATCCCCAGCAGGCGGGCCAGCCCTCGATACATGGGATATTTCGCGATGGCGATCGCGCGCAGTCCGTAGCGCTCCTCCAGGCTGGGATACTTCTCGTACTGGGCGAAGCCGCGCAGAAGGACCATGTTGGCCGGCGCGGCGTCGGACAGTATGTGACGCGTTTGCTGAAGAAAACGATTGATCAACTCGGCGGTGCCTTCTGCGCGAGGGTGAGTAGCGCGGCAGGTCCGAGGCGAGACGCCGGTGGCCTGGGGATCCGTATCGGTGAGGTCGGCCTCCAGGTTGGGGCCGCGCAGGATCAGCGCCGCTCGGTGTTCCCGTTCCGCCTCGAAAAAAATTTCCACCGGTGAGAGATCGACGGCGCTTTTAACTTTCTGGCATAGCTCGCGAGCTCGCTCGGTGGAGATTCGCCCCGCGCGGCGGTCGATCACCCGGCCGTCTTCATCCAAAGTTGCGAAGTTGACCCGAGCTGCCAGATCATTTTCCCGCAGCGGAAAATCGATACCGAGAGCGGACAGTACCCCGCGGCCGATATGGCGCTGGACCGGATCGTACCCGAAGAGAGCCAAATGTCCCGGCCCGCTGCCGGGGGTGACGCCCGGGGCTACCATCTCCAGCAGGCCGCACAAGGAACCGGCGGCCAGCGCGTCGAGGTTGGGCGTGCGCGCCACTTGGAGCTCGCTCCCTCCCTTCCCCCCCATAGCCAGCCCGCCCAGACCGTCCACGATGAGAAAAACGATCTTGGTCTGGTTGCGCACGATCAAGCTATCGGGGAAGAGAGCTTCCATAGGGGAATGCCGCAACTACTCGACTCGAATTCGATGATCGATCACCGGGGAGTACTCGTTCACGCCCGCCGACCGATGGGCTGAATAGCGCATGGAATGACTCGTACTTCGACTCGGGTCTAAGCTGGCGTTTTTATTGAGCAATCGATTTTTCATGGCTGCGTTCGATGTTTCCGCCAGGCCTCTCGCGCTTTCTCCAGCATCTGCCGCTCGGTGTCATAGCTGGCCTTTTGGATGGCCTCCTGGATGGGGTACCAGCGCGCGCTCAAGACCTCGGCGTCGTGGCGATGCAGGTTGCCGCCGGTATGGCCCAGCAAGAAAAAATCCACGAATTTGTGGTAGAGAATTTTTTCCTGAGGATCGCGATACCAATATTCGATGTAGCCCAATTTGTCGATGATCTCGCCCTCCAGCCCGGTCTCCTCGGCCACCTCGCGCCGGGCCGTCCGATCGGCTTTTTCCCCCTTCTCCACGATCCCCTTGGGCAGGGCCCAGACCTCGGGTTTGGGCGAGATGAGGGCCACCTCCAGTTGCCCGTTCGCCTCTCGACAGATCACCCCGCCCGCTGATTTTTGGATGCGTACTTTGCGACTCATCTGTCAAACTTGGGTGCGACCCCACAAAGCATCGGCGATTCCGCTGGACGGCCCGCTCCCCGATCTCTGCGATCGGGTTTTCGGTGGGTTTCTGGAGCGGCTGGCGAGGGAATACAGCCCCTTGTCGAGCATCTCGTCGGGATCGACATCGCCCTGCGCATCTTAGCACCGCCACGCTAGATCGTCAAATTGCCCAGGAAAAATGAGGGCCCGATCACATCGCATCGGACCCTCGTCGCCCCGCGAGCGCGGGGGCTTATCTGCCGGCCGGCTCTGGCGCGCGCTCCAGCCACCAAGGGAACAGCCGGGGCAATCGATCGTACAGGAGCTGATCCAGCCCGAAGGCTTTGCTAGCCCCGCCCAGGATCAGGATGACCTGGACGAGCGCCATGATCAGGTTGATCCCGTAGGTGGAGGGGCTCAGGTGGGAGGCGGCCAAGAAGAAGTTGATATTCATCAGCAGACCGAAGAAGGCTCCCACGGTGCCGAACAGGCCCAGGATCAGGGAGATCCCCACCCAAAGCTCGCCGTAGGCCACCAGAGCAGCGAAGAGGGTGCTGTTGGGGAGGGCCATCGCGTTGAGAAAGTCGACGTACCACCCGTTGGGGTTGTCTTTGGCGAAGAAAGCCAAGGTGCCACCCATCTTGGCGGCGAACTCGGGATCTGCCACTTTCTCCCAGCCGCCCTTGAGCCACTCATAGCCAATGACGATGCGCACCAGGGCCAGCCACAGCGCGGGATCCTTGATCTGCCACGCGCTACGCAGGAAATTCATATTTGTTCTCCTTTCGGTTAGAGTTTCGAGAGGCGGGCGCGATCTATCCCGAGTCTCCGCTTTTATCATAGCCCTTGTGTACTCCCAAGCATAGGGTCAATTGCCCCTAAGAAGAGGGACTCCCGACTCTAACATCTTCTGCTACTGGCGTGTAAACTAGAAACGAACAAACAAAAGGCATTCACGGAAAACATATACCGGGAAAGGTTATCAAGGAGGTGC
>JACPWV010000227.1 GCA_016196905.1 Chloroflexota bacterium
CTCGCCCACTTCCACCTTGCCGCCCACGCCCACCCAGCGCCCTATTCCATCGCCTACCCCCACTCCGGAAGTCACCGAAACGGTTACCGCAACTCCCGAAGAGGGTACCGAGACCGTCACCCCGACCCCATCGGAACCCACGCCAGAGTCAACGACCACTCCATCCCCCGAGGAGACAACCTCGCCGGGCTAGAGGAGAGGCCACCAGCGACACATCCTTCAGGATGCGTACGGATGCAAGGGTCGGAATCCCACCCGCTCATTTAAATAGCACGCCGCTTAATGAGAGGTGTTGGTGAGGAGGGCGCTTGACAGGGAGCGCGACCCTTGATAGAGTTGTTTTGGCCGGCAGAGGTGAGGTGCGAGGCTTGGCAATGAAGAAAGACAAAAACATCATGGTGCGCGTTTCCAAAGAGATGCACGCCGCCCTCAAACAGAAGGCAGCAGCCGAGAAGACGACCATCAGCGAGGTCTGCCGCTACGCGATCGAGCTCTTTCTTAAAGACAAGCTCAGCTTACCCAAGGACAAGGTCTGAAGTCCCTTCGAGGCGCATTGCGAAAGACGGCCCGCAGTTTCTCTGCGTAAGAGGCGGCGGGCTTTTCTTAACGCCCAAGGATGCCATGTCGATCAAGGTTCGGCACGAGCTGGGGGGCGCTTTGGCCGACCTGGGGGTGATGATCCCCCTGGCCTTCTCCCTGATCGCCCTCAATGGCCTCAACCCCACCGCCGTCTTCTTGGGCGTGGGCCTCACCTATATCGCCGCGGGCTGGTTCTACCGGCTGCCCATTCCGGTGCAGCCCCTCAAAGCCATGTCCGCCTTGGCCATCGCTCAAGGGCTGCCTTCCGAGGTTATCGCCGCGGGTGGGCTGTGGATCGGCGCGGCTCTATTGCTCTTGGCCCTGACCGGTACCATCAGTTGGCTCAATCGGCTCTTTCCTCGATCCATCATCCGCGGGATCCAGTTGACGGTGGGTCTATTGCTCCTCAAAACCGGCCTGGAGCTGGCACTGCGGCCTCGTTTTGCCCTCGGAGGGGGCGCGTCTTTAGCCCCCGGCCTGGAGGTCGCTGCTGTGACTTTGGTCATCATCACGCTCTTCTTGTGGCGCCCCCTCGCCCCCGCGGCGCTGGTGGTGACGGCGGGTGGGCTAGTGGCCGGCTGGGTTGCCGGCGTCTGGCCTTCTCAAGGCGTCGCGTGGGGACCCGTAGCCGTGCGCTTCGCGCTGCCCAGCCCCGACCAGTGGTGGGCCGCGCTGATCCTGTTAGCCATTCCTCAATTGCCCTTGACCCTGGGTAATGCCGTCCTGGCCACCGCCGACGTGGCTCGCGAGTACTTCCCCTCAGGGGCCAGCCGGGTGACGCCCCGCGCTCTGGCCCTCTCGGGCGGTTTGGGCAATCTCTTGGCTGGCAGCATCGGCGGATTGCCCGTCTGCCACGGATCGGGCGGGCTCACCGCCCATTATCGCTTCGGGGCGCGCAGCGGTCTGGCTAACTTTTTCATTGGCGGGCTGTTCCTGGCCCTGGCCACGATCTTCGGCCGCGCCGCCCTCGCCCTGATCGGACTGATGCCCCTGGGAGTCCTGGCCGCTATGCTGGCCTACGTGGGCGGACAGCATATCCAATTAGTGACAAAGCTGAGTACGCGTTTCGAGTGGTCAATAGCCATCCTGGTTGCCCTCATCTCTCTGGCCGCGGGGGGCAACATCGCCGTGGGGGCGCTGGTAGGGTTGCTGGTATTTGGAGCAGGGCGGCTCATCGCCCGCACTTGGGCGCCCGGCGTGGCGATGGAAGGAGACTCCGATGCAGCGTGAATATCCTGCGGCGCCCATCGCCTCGGTGGCGGTGGCCGTGCGTCGGGAGGACCGCTTGCTGCTCACCCGTCGCAAATATGAGCCGCGCCGGGGCAGATGGGTGTTGCCCGGCGGGGTGATCGAGCTGGGGGAGAGCGTGCGCCAGGCAGCTCGCCGAGAGATCCGCGAGGAGTGCGGAATCGAGATCGAGATACAGCGGGTGATCGATGTGGAGGACCGAATCTTTCACGACGAAGCGGGGCGGGTCCAATATCACTACATCCTGATTATCCTATGGGCGGAGCATCGAGGAGGTACCCTAGTGCCCGCCTCGGATGTCGATGCGGCGGAGTGGGTACGCGAGGGTGATTTGGAGAGCTACGACATCCCGAACACTTCCATCCGTTCGATTCGCCAGGCATTTCGCGCCGTACGCGGCGAGGATCGCCCGTCCTATCCGAACGATGGAACGTGAGTAACGCAAAGTGAAAGCCAGCCGCTGGCATCTGGCCACGCTCACTCTGATTATTATTTTTGCGGCTTTCCTCAGGCTGCGCCATCTGGAGTATTCTGAGATATGGGACGATCAGGCCCTTGTTCTCAACATCGCCCAGGGCTGGGTGTCGCGAGGCATCTTCCCCCTGGTTGCCGACAAATCATCTTTTGGCCTGATGAACCCGCCGCTGGTCGAGTATCTCTATGCCCTGCCCCTCTTCATTCAGCGAGACATCCTGGGCGTGGCTTGGCTGACCGCCTTGGCCAACCTAGCCGCTTTGCTCATCGCCTACTGGGCTGTGGCCAAGGTCTTCGGCCCGCGCGTGGCGCTGTCGGCGACGCTCCTGTATGCGGTCAATCCGTGGTCGGTCCATTATAGCCGGCTGATCTTGAACCCGACCCTGGTGCCTCTGTTCGCCGCTCTGCTGTTGGCCAGCCTGCTGCAATATTTCGCCCGCGAACCTAAGCCGATCTATCTCAGCTTGAGCCTGCTTTGGCTGGCCGGTGTCATCCAGACTCACTGGACCTCGGTGGTTCTGGTGCTAACCGTCGGGGCAATTTTTCTCATTTTTCGACGTCGACTGCGCCTTGGGCCGCTCCTGGTGGGGATGGCGCTTTTCCTTCTCAGCTTTACTCCGTACTTGGTGTATGAGGTTATCGCGGGCTACCCGAATCTAGCCGCTCTGCGCGAGGGGCTCAGCCAACCGGCCACCATCAGCTTGGCCTCGGTCCTGGTGGTCCTGGACCTTCTGCGCACTGAGGGGGTCTTCTTCACCCTAGGCCCTTTTGCTTACCCCTGGCGGGCCAGCGGTGCGCCCTGGATGCAACTCGATCAACTGATGGTGATCTTGCTGCTGTCGAGCCTGATCTACGCCATCGGGTGGATAGCGAAACAAGCCCGCACAGAGTTGCGAGGAGATGATCCCTCGCCTCTCAGGGTGGGGCGGATCATTCTACTGCTGTGGATGATCGTGCCCATTCTCTTTTTCTTA
>JACPWV010000018.1 GCA_016196905.1 Chloroflexota bacterium
GCGGCGGTGAGAGATGCCGAGACCCGGGAGGCCCTGCGCCAGGCGGAACGGGTCGCCCAGACGAATCCGGCAGTCCGGCAAGCAGGGAACAAGGTGTTCATCTTGAAGGATGGAGTCTGGATCGATACGACTTATGCGGAGGGGGTAAAGGTCACCAAAGTCGAATTTGCCTCGGAAGATTATTTTCGCCTTCTTGCGGCCTACCCGGAATGGGGCGCATATTTTGCGCTGGGGCTGCGGGTGATTGTGGTCCTGGAGGGTCAGGCCTTCGAGGTCACCCTAGAGGAGCAGCCTCCCCTCGAGTTCCCCCAGCCGGCGGAGGAGCCGCTGAGCCCGGAGTCGTCCGACTCCCTTTTCCAATTACTGCGGGACCTATGGGAATGGGTTTGGGGATATTTCGCCCACGTTAACGGCGATGGGTATGGAAAAAGCAGGGGCGCTAGTCAACCTAGCGCCTTTGTTTTGTCTCTCTTCCTCCGCTAGCCCCGATTACAACCAGTTTTTGATGGCCCAGGCCAACTCCTGAGGAGTAGGTGTGGCGTTGCCCATTTTGCGCACCACCAGGCCCGCCGCGTAGTTGGCCAAGTGCGCGGCCTTGACCAGATCCAGCCCCGCCGCCAGGGACAGGGTGGTCACTGCGATGACCGTGTCCCCCGCCCCGGAGACATCGAACACCTCGCTACGGTTCGCCGCCGGCAGGTGGTGGGCTTGTTTTTTCATGATCAGGCTCATCCCCTCCGGGCCGCGGGTGATCAGAACCGCGCCCGCACCCAAGTCTCGCAGCAGGCTGCGCCCCAGCGCCTCGAAATCCTCCTCCGAATTCAAGGGATGCCCCGCGGCGATCTCCGCCTCGCGCCGGTTACACTTGAGCAGATGGAAGCCTCGAAACTTGTGCAAGTCCCCCTGGGAATCGACTGTGATGTACTTCCCGGCTTCGCGCGCCGAGCGTACCGCGCTAGCGATAAGGTCCTCGCTCACTACGCCTCCCTTGTAATCGGAGAGCAGAAAGGCATCCACCTCAGCAGCGAGATCCTGGATGTGCTCACGCAGCTTTTGGGTGAAGGCGGGGCCCAGGGGCGCGCGATCCATCCAATCGACGCGGGCCACCTGCTGGGGGTAAAGCAAAGTGCCCTCGGCCATGATGCGCGTCTTGGTGGTGGTGCGCCGCCCGGGATCCACCACCATGTGCGAGGTGTCGATCCCGGCCTGCTGCAGTCGTGCCAGCAGGGCCTGGCCGGCGGCATCATCCCCCACCACTCCGACTTGATAGGCGCTGCTGCCCAGGGCGGCGATGTTCATGGCCGGGTTGCAGGCCCCACCCGGCAGCTGGAAACGGCGGGCGTACTCCAGCACGGGCAGCGGAGCTTCCCGAGAGAGCCGCTCGGCCCGCCCCACGATGTAGTCGTCCAGAAACAGATCGCCGATCACTGCCACCCGGCGGCCAGCGAGCTTAGGAACAGCGTCCAGCAGGGCGCGCTTATCCATGGGTTGCCCTGCGGGTCAACACCAGCCACACGAAATAAGGCAGGGCCAGCATTCGTCGCCAGCGCCAGGGCTGATGCACCAGTCGATGCAGCCACTCCAACCCTAGCCGCTGCATCCATTGCGGAGCTCGTCGGGCGCGACCGGCGATGAAATCGAGTGCGCCTCCGACGCCCATCGCTACCGGGACCTCTAGGCGATGCAGATGGCGATGGATCCATAAATCCTGTTGAGGCGCCCAATACGCCACCCACAAAATATCGGGCTGGGCCTGCCGGATGCGCTTCACGATCTCGTTCTCCTCCTCGGGGGCGGGCGTGCCGGCGTAGGTGCCCACCACCCGTAGCCCGGCGTAAGTACCTTGCAATCTCTGGGAGGCCTCCTCGGCCACCCCGGGAGCGCCACCCAGCAAGAAAAGCTTATAGCCCCTGTGAGCGGCGAGCTCAGCCATGCCCAGCAGCGTATCCACCCCGGTGACCCGCTCGCGCACAGGTGTCCCCAAAAGGCGCGCCGCCCACACTACCCCCTGCCCGTCGGGCAGGTTGAGATCGGCCTCCTGTAGCACGCCGGCGAACTCCCCGTCGCGCTGGGCCGCCACCACGAACTCCGGATTGATGGTCACCACTTGATGGGGGCGCCGGCTCTGAAGGAAGGTTTCGATCCGGGCCAAGGCCTCCGCCTGGGTCAGGTTATCCACCCGAACGCCCAAAATGAGGATCGATTTTCGCTCCGTTAACCGCTCAGCGCCCACCACCGACTCGCTCCAAGACGGTCAGCGTCTCGCGGGCGCACCGCTCCCAACTAAATAGATCGGCCCTCCGGGACCCGCGCCGAATCAATTCCTGGCGTAGCGCTTCATCAGTCAGCGCCTTCCGCAGGGCCTCCCTCCAGGCGTCCACATCGCGGGGATCCACCAAGATCGCCGCGTCCCCCGCCACCTCGGGCAGCGAGGCGGCATTGGAGGCCACCACCGGCACCCCGGCAGCCATCGCCTCCAAGAGGGGCAAGCCGAAGCCTTCGTAGAGAGAGGGCTGCACCAAGAGGCGCGAGCCGCCCAGCAAGCCGGGTAAGTCTTCGCTGGGAACGTAGTCCAGGAGGCGGACTCGATCGTTCAGCCCCAGGGCTTCGATGTGACGCAGGACCCCATCGGAAAGCCAGCCCCGCTTGCC
>JACPWV010000223.1 GCA_016196905.1 Chloroflexota bacterium
AGGGCGCCCATGCCTGTTAGCCCTCCGGAGGCGGGATGTTCTCCAGGCCGGGACCGATGCCTGGCCGCCGGATCCACCTGACCGCCAGGAAGATCAGCCCAAAGACAGCTGCGATGATCAGGACCTCGGGGCGATCCCCCACCACGCGGGTGGGACCCACCGCTGAGGAACTCTCCTCGGCCACGCGTCGAGCCCAGGGCAGCACCCGTTCGGGGAACAGGACGTAACTGACCCATAGGCCGTTGAGCGCGCCGACCAACGCCCCGCGTAATGAGCTCAGCCCAGCCGCCGAGGTGCCGAAGTGCCAGACCACTCCGCAGCCGATGGCCGCCACCGCCACGAAAAGTAGCGGGTAGGTATTGGGGTCGGCAAGGAAACCGGGCTGGGGGGCGAAATAGTCAGGACGTAGCTCGGGGTGTTCGCCCCCCAACCCAGCGCGGAGGAGGAAAAGAGAAGTGCTCTCGATTAGCCTCAGCAGAGATCGCCCGGAGCTGGCTATCACCAGCCAGGTCCCCACGAGGGCACCGAACAGCATCAATTGGCTGCGCGTACCCCGACGATAGCCGAGCATCGTGAAGAGGGTCATGATCAGGGTAAAGGGCAGGTAGTTGAACATCGATGCTCCCCTCAGCGACCTCGGGACTCCACCAGGCGCTCCAATTCCTGGCCCAGTCGGTGAGCCGCCTCGGGGCGGGCCAGCTCTCGAGCGTTCTCGGCCAGTTGGCCTCGCCGACCCTCGTCCTCCAGCAGGGCCAACAAGGTTGGGAGCAGCCCCTCTTCCAGATCCTGATCGGCGATCTTCAGCGCGGCGCCGCGTTGGACCAGATAATCGGCGTTGCGCTCTTGATGCTGCCCGGCGTAGGGGTAGGGAACCAAGATGGCCGGCAGGCCGGCGGCGGGGAACTCCCCCAGGGTGGAGGCGCCGGCGCGGGCCACGGCCAGATCGGCGGCTTTCAAAGCCCAGAGCAGCTCCTGATGAAGATAGCTATAAATGTGATATCGCTCTCGCAACGAGGCGGGCAGAGACTCCCTCTGGGTGGAGAGCCAAGCCGCATCGGCCGGGCCGGCGACGTGCCAGACCCAAGCCCGCGGCAGGATGTGGGGCAAGCACCGCTGCACGGCCAGGTTGATGCTGTGGGCGCCCAGGCTCCCGCCCAGCACCAGGATCATCCGCTCCTCCTGAGGTAGCCCCAGTTTTCCTCGCGCGGTGGCGCGATCCAGCTGGTAGATCTCCGCGCGCACGGGATAGCCGGTCACCACCGTTTTGTGCGGGTCGAAGAAGCGAGACGATTCAGGGAAGGAGACGGCGATGCGATCGGCGATCCCAGCCAAGGCCGAGACGGCCAGCCCCGGCTCCAGATCGGGCAGGTAGAGCAGGCTGGGCACCCTCGCTAACCAGCTGGCCACTACCATGGGAAAGCAAACGTAGCCCCCGGTGGCCAAGATAGCCTGCGGGCGGAACTCTCGGATCACTTTTAACCCTTCCCTCACCCCGCGGGCCAGCCGCAGCAGTTGATAGGGAGCGCGCCAGGGCGCCACTCCGCGGAAGTTAGCGGTGGCGATGCCGCGGAACGGTATGGACTCGCGGGCCGACAACTCGGCTTCAACCCCGCTGGGTCTGCCGACGAAGCAGAGCTCCAAGGAGGGCCTCCGACCTTTGAGCTCGCGCACCGTGGCCACGGCGGGATAGACGTGGCCGCCGGTGCCACCTCCAGAAAGTAAAAGCCTCATCCTCTTTGGGTGTCTCCCGGGGCGGGCAGCGGGATAGGTTCAGCAAGATGCCCAGGCCCACCAAGGCGGTGATGGTGGCCGAGCCGCCGTAGCTGACCAAGGGCAGCGGGAGCCCGGTGAAGGGTAACGTCGCCGTGAGCACCCCGATGTTGACCAGTGCCTGGAGGGTGAGCCACCAGGTGATGCCCGCCGCCAGAAGGGTTGAATAGGCGTCCGGAGCGCGCAAGGCGATGCGCAGCCCGCGATAGGCCAGCAGCACAAAAAGTCCCAAGACCAGGGCGCTGCCCACAATACCCAGTTCCTCGGCCAGGATGGCGAAGATGGCATCCGTGTGCGGGGCGGGCAGGAAGCCCACCTTTTGGCGACTGCTGCCCAGACCCACCCCGCTCAGGCCGCCGGAGCCCAGGGCGATGAGGGTCTGGGCGATGTGATAACTCCCGGCGCTGAAGGGATCCCTGAGCGGATCGCTCAGGTAGGTCTTGAGCCGGCCCGCTGCGTAGCCAGTTTGCGTGATCAGCATCAGCAGGGTGGCCCCCCCCACCAGGGAGCCGATCCCCAACTGCTTGAGGTCCGCCCCTGCCAGGAAGAACATCCCCACCGCGGTGGCCACCAGGAGCAGGGCGGTGCCGAAGTCGGGCTCCAGGATGATCAACCCGGTGACCAGGCCGATGAGGACCGAAAAGGGGATCAATCCGTAGCTTACCTCTCGGATCTTCTCGCCCTTGGATGAAAGCCAGTGGGCGATATAGATCACCAAGGCCGGCTTGGCCAGCTCACTGGGCTGGATGGAACCGCCCAGGAACCAGCGCCGCGCGCCGTTGACCTCCTCGCCCACCAGCAGCACCGCCAGGAGCAAGAATAGGGTCAACGCCAGGATGGGGACCGAGGCTCGTTGCCAGGTGCGATAATCGATGCGCATGGCCACCAGCATCACCAGCAGGCCTAGAGCGGTCCAGCCGGCCTGGCGCACCAGGAAGTAGGTGGAATCACCATAGGCCTCGTAGGCCAGGGCGAAGGAAGCCGAGTAAACCATGATCAGACCGATCGCCAATAAGGCCAGGACGATCAAGATCAGGGCATAATCCGGCCGCGACGCAGAGAAGGACTGCCAACGGCGCTGCACGCTCATGCCGTCTCTCCCAGGGCACGCACCAGCGTTTTAAAATGTTGGCCGCGTTCCTCGAAATCGCGGTACAGGTCGAAGCTGGTGCAGGCCGGCGCCAGCAACACCACGTCCCCCGGCTGGGCCAGGCTGTTGGCCAGCTCCACCGCCAGCTCCAGGTTGGTCGCGCGCCGGATGACAGGGCCGCTGCCTCCACTGCGCTGCCGCGCACCCTCGATGGCCCGAGCGATCGACTCGGTGGCCTCCCCGAAGAGCACCACCGCGCGCGTCCTGTCCATGACCAACTCGGCGAACTCCTCCCAGGGCAGATGCTTCTCCCGGCCACCGGCCACCAGCACGATCGGCTCCACGAAGGCCCGCAGGGCCGCTGTAGCTCGCTGGGGCGAGGTGGCGATGGAATCGTTGTAATAGCGCACCCCCCGGTATTCCCCCACCCACTCCAGGCGATGCTCCAGGCCAGGGAAGCGCTGAATGGCGGTCGCCATCGAGGCGACCCGGGCCCGGGCGGCGGCGGCGATGGCGCAGGCAGCCAGGACGTTCCACAGGTTATGCTCGCCCAGAAGCGGAACCTGAGCGGCGCGCACAACCTCGCTTTGACCCTCGGCGGAACGCACCACGATCCACTCACCGCGCAGGAAGGCGCCCCACTCCACCTCCTGAGCTCGACTGAAATAGGAGAGCCGGCCCCGGACCTCCGAGGACAGCGATCTGGCCCGCGCATCGTCCCAGCCCAGGATGGCGTGATCGTCGCCGGACTGATAACGCAGGATATTCGCCTTGGCCTGCAGGTAGGCCTCCATGCTCCTATGGCGATCCAGGTGATTGGGGCTGAGGTTAAGCACCGCCGCGATGTGCGGGCTCTGTTGGAGAGTCTCGAGCTGAAAGCTGGAGAGCTCCATCACCACCCAGGCCTGAGGTGGGATCTCTTCGACGATCTCCAACAAAGGTGTGCCGATATTGCCCCCTAAATGCACCTGGCGGCCGTCCGCGCGCAGGATCTCCGCCACCAGCGCGGCGGTGGTGCTCTTGCCACTGGAGCCGGTGATGCCGATGAGGGGCGCGCGGCACAGCTGAAAAGTCATCCGCGTCTGGCTCTCGATAGGGATTCCGCGGCGGCGAGCCTCGACCAGGAGCGGTAATTGCTGGGGCACCCCCGGGCTCACGTAGATCACATCGGCCTGTGGCAGGAGAGTTTCCGGATGTCCGCCCAAGACATAGCGAACTGGGAGATCCGCCAATTGCTCCATAAAGCCCTGGAGGGCCTGGGCATCCTGCTGGTCGCTAACGGTCACCCGGGCACCCCGCTGGGCGAGGTATCGCGCCGTGGCCGTCCCCTCGCGCCCTAGACCCAGAATCAGGGCACGCTGGCCATAGACATCGATCCGCTTGAGCATGGGTATGATCGCCTCGAGGGTCATAACAAAGCCAAAGCCACGCCCAACATGCCCGCCAGCATGGAGGCCAGCCAAAAGCGCTGCACCACCTGGACCTCCGACCAGCCTAGGAGCTCGAAGTGGTGGTGGAGTGGACTCATCTTGAAGATGCGTCTGCCCCGGGTCCACCTGAAGTAAGCCACCTGCAGGATCACCGAGAGGGTCTCGGCCACGAAGACCAGGCTGACGATGGGCAAGAGCAGCCACTGCCCGGTCATCAAGGCCACCACCGCCAGGGTCGCCCCCAAAGCCAAGGATCCGGTGTCTCCCATGAACAGCTGGGCGGGATAGGCGTTGTACCAGAGGAAGGCCAGCACCGGGCCCATCACGGTGAAGCAGAACAAGACCAGGAAGACCTGTCCCTGCAGGAAGGCGATCACCCCATAGGCCACGAAGGCGATGGCCGCCGCTCCCCCGGCCAGCCCGTCCAGGCCATCGGTGAGGTTGACCGCGTTGGAGCTGCCTACGATGATGAAGGTGGCCAGCGGGATGTACAGCAACCCGATATCGATCTTTTGGGTCAACGTGGGGATGGCCAGGCTGCGCAGCTCCAGGACAAAGTGGAGCCCCAGGCTGACCAGCAGGGCGATGGCCGTAATGGCGACGAACTTCCAGCGTCCCAGAATGCCCGCCTTGCCCTGGGAGGAGTTGCTGGCCAGGGCCCGTTGCTGGCGGGCCACCCCCTGCAGGTCGTCCAGCGCCCCGACCACCCCGCAGGCCAGCAGGGTGCCCAGAGGCAGGAAGATCGATTCGCCGACGAGTTGGCCGAAGGCCTCCACGATATCGGGGGCCAGCGCCCCGCTCAGGCTGGGCAGGATCTGATCGATGGCCCACATGAGCAGGGTGACGATGGTCACCGGTCCGATGATCATGATCCCGCCCATGGTGGGCGTGCCGGTCTTGAGCTGGTGGGTGGCCGGGCCATCGATGCGAATCTGCTCGCCCACCCGCCGTCGTCGCAAAAATCGTATCAAAGGCCCTCCCCACAAGACGGCGAAGAGGAAGGTCAGGGCGCCCAGGGCCAAGGCCGCGGCCATCTATCTTCGCTCCAGCTGGGCCACGATCTCCTCCATACGCAAGGCCCGCGAACCCTTGATCAGCACCACGTCGCCCGGCCCAATCATCTTGCGCAAGGCTTGGATGGCCTCCGCGTTGTCCTTCACCGAGATGATGCGATCCGAGGGCAGCCCGCTGAGACGGGCCTCCTCGGCGCTGATGCGCGCTCGCGGCCCCACCGTGATCAGCGCATCGGCCACGGCGGCCGCTCGCCGCCCCACCAGGGCGTGACCCTTTTCCTCGTACTGGCCCAACTCCAACATATCTCCCAGGACCGCGATCTTGCGCCCAGGCAGCTCGGCCAGCAGGTTCAAGGCAGCCAGGCTGGAGTCGGGGCTGGCGTTGTAGGAGTCGTCGATCAGAGTGGAGCCGTTGACTCCGGGGCGGGCGATCAGCCGTAGCTGCGCGGAGATGTCCCGCAGCCCGGCGATGATCTGCTCCCAGGACTCGCCCTCCACCAGCCCCACCGCCGCCGCGGCCAGGGCGGTGTGCACGCTGTGCCGCCCCAGCAGCGGGATCTTCACATGCAGAGTCTCCCCCTCGTAGTGAAGCTGGAAGCGCACCCCCTCCAATCCGCGGCTCTCGATATTCGAGGCGCGCACCTGGCTGGCGGGATCCAGCCCATAGGTCATCACGCGGGACGGGGCCCTCTCGGCCATGGCCAGCACCCGAGGATCGTCGGCGTTCAAGATGCAATAGCCGTCCCCGGGCAGGGCCTCCACCAGCTCGGCCTTGGCCTGGGCGATGCGCGCCAAGGAGCCCAACCGCTCCAGGTGGGAGGGGCCCACGTTGGTCACCACCCCCACCTGGGGACGGGCGATGTGGGCCAATTGGGCGATCTCCCCCATTTGATACATGCCCATCTCTAACACCACCCGTTGATGTTCCGGCTCCAACTGAAGCAGGGTTAAGGGCAGGCCGATCTCGTTGTTGTAGTTGCCTTCGCTTTTCAAGGTGCGATAGGCCATGCCCAACACACTGGCGATAGTCTCTTTGGTGGTGGTCTTGCCCGTGCTGCCGGTGATCCCGATCACCCGCACTGCGTGTCGGCTGCGCCAATAAGCGGCCAGGCGCTGCAGGGCTTCCAGCGAGTGCTTGGCCCGCAAGCAGATCGGTGTAAGGGGCGCCTTGCTCGGGGCCCGGCGAGTGGTAGCCGACCAACTGGAAGCGCAGCCACTTACCTGGCGTTCGACGATGGCCCCCAAAGCCCCGCGCTGCAAGGCATCCCTCACGTAGTCGTGGCCGTCGGTCTGCTCCCCCTTGAGGGCCACGAAGAGGGAGCCCGGACGGGCCAGCCGCGAATCGACCACCACCTCCGTGAAGCGAATAGCCTCCGCCTGCTCGTAGGGCGGCCTCTTGCCGGTAATAGCCTCCCATACCTCTGCGAGGGTCAGCATCGTTCATCGATCCACCAGGCGAAAGTCATCGGGTGGGATACCCAGATAGCTGAAGAGCTGCTGGGCGATGCGGCTGAAGACCGGGGCGGCCACCACCGAGCCCCAGGGCGCCACGCTGGGCCGATCCAACTTGACCAGGATGATGAACTGCGGATCCTCCCGCGGGCCGAAGCCGATGAAAGAGGCGATGGTCCAGATGGGATCGTACCCGCCGGGGATGGGGATTTGGGCCGTCCCGGTCTTTCCCGCCAGGCTGTAGCCGGGGACCTGGGCCAGCACGGTCTCCCCACGGATCCCCTCCTCGAGCATGTGGGCCAGGGTGAGCGCCGTGTCCGGCTTGATTACCTGCCGGCGCGGCATCTGAGGCTCGATGGGATGCGGGCCTGTCGGAGTAACCAGTTGGAGGCCCAGCTGAGGGGTTACCAGCTGACCTCCATTGGCAATAGAGGCCACTGCGGTGATCATCTGCAAGGGGGTCACCCCGATCCCCTGACCGAAAGCGTTGGTGCCCAGATCGGATTCGTGCCAGGAAGGGTCGCCGGGAAGTTTGAGCAGGCCCGGGATCTCCCCCGCCAGATCGATCCCGCTCGTTTCGCCGAAGCCGAAGGCCTGCACATATTGATAGAAGGTCTCCGGGCCCATGCGGGTGCTGAGGGTGGCTGCCCCCACGTTCAGGGATTGGGCCAGTAGCTGAGTCATGTTGACCTGGCCGTAAGCGGCGCGGTTCCAGTTGTAGATGGGGCGGCCCCCCACCATGATCAGCCCGTTGTCCACGTAGGTCGACTCGGGGGTGACCAGGCCCGAATCCAGCGCGGCGGCCATGGTCACCACCTTGAAGACCGAGCCGGGCTCATAAACCTGACTGATGGCCGGGTTGGCGAAAAGCTCGTGCGGCTGGGTCTCGAAATAGCGATTGGGGTCGTAAGCGGGCTGGCTGGCCATCGCCAGGATCTGGCCGTTGCGCGGGTCCATGACGATGATCGTCCCGCTCTCCGCCCCCGATTCGCGCAGCCCCCGCCGCAGCTCCTCCTCCACCAGGGCTTGGATGGTGGCATCCAGGCTCACCACCAGAGAGGGGCCATCCGCCGCTGGGACGAAGCTGCCGTAGACCACCGGCACCGCCGCTCCGGCCGGATCGCGCTCACCCCCCCGCGAACCGGGCCGACCGAGCAGAAGGGAGTTGTAAGCCTCTTCCAGCCCGTAAAAAGCTTGTCCATCGGCTCCCACGAAACCGAGCAGATGGGCCGCAAGGGGGCCTTGGGGGTAGACGCGCTGGGGCAGCGGGCTGACCCCAATCCCTGGCAAAGACAGCTCCTGCAGCTGGTCACCTGCCTCCAGAGGGACGCCTTTGGCCAGGGTGATCCCCAATGCCTCCTCTCGTAAGAGCTCCCATAGCCGTCCCGCGGGCTGGCCCAGGAGGGGGGCCAGCTGCTGGGCGGTCCACTCCGGGCTGGGCACATCGCGGGGTGTGGCAAAAACCTCGTAGGCGTAGATGTCCCCGGCCAGGAGCGTTTCGTGTCGATCCAGGATGGATCCGCGTTGGGCGGGGATGGTTCGCTCGCGATAGTATTCCAACTGGCCCAGCTCGATCAATTCCGGGCGGCGGACGATCTGCCAATAGCCCAGGCGCAGGAACAGCAACAGGGCGAAGCCCAAGGTCAGGCTTCCAAGCACAAGCAGGCGGCCCGGAGTCCCCGGGTTCGGCGCAGCGGTCATGGACGTCTCTTTCCTTCAGCGAATACTGAAGCGGACTCAGCGGCCGATCAACGCCACTTCATGGGTCCTCCTAAGACTCGCCGGTGAGCAGAAGGCGCAGGGAATCCAGAAGGCGATCCCAGGCGCCCACTTCGGGGGCTGGGGTGGGGGTGGCCTCCAAGCCCTGGCGCCCCCAGCTGCCTTGGGGATACCCCGGCAAGAAGAGATACTCGGTCTGTTGAGGCGGGGCGAACCCCTGGGGTCCGGCTCGTCGACGCAGCACCGCCAGCTCTCCTGCGTGGGCGATCTCATAGCGCAGCTGAGCGTTCTCCCGGCGCAGGGCTTCCAGCTGGGAGGCCAGTTGGTGCCAGCGGATCACGGTGGTGGTCTCCTGGGTGGCCTGGGTCAGGTTGAACCAGCCGATCAAACTGGCCAGCCCCAAGGCGAGCAGGGCCAGACGCAGGGTCCTCGCCTGCCAGCGCCAGGGTATCGGCCCTCCCTTGGCCCGGCGGGGATGGGTCTGCGGGATGTAGGTTGAACCTTGAGGGTGAAGCGCAGTTCGCGGAGTGGCCATGGCTCAGACAAGGCGCTGGGCGATGCGCAATTTGGCGCTTCGGCTGCGCGGATTGGCTCCCACTTCGTCAGGGCTGGGACGAATCGGCTTGCGAGTAAGGATGGACAAGGGCCGCTGGCCGCGCGTCGAGCCCCGAAAAAATTCTTTGACGATGCGGTCCTCCAGGGAGTGGAAGGAGATTACCGCTAGACGGCCACCCGGGGCCAGGAGCGCAGCAGCCTGCGGCAGCGCCAACTCCAACGCTTCCAGCTCAGCGTTGACAGCGATGCGCAGGGCCTGGAAGGTGCGGGTGGCGGGGTGGATGCGGCCACGCCGCCCGCGGGTGGCCGAAGCCACCACCCGCGCCAGCTCGAGCGTGGAATGGAGCGGACGGCGGCGAACCATAGAACGAGCGATGGCCCGGGCGCGGGGTTCCTCTCCGTAGCGCCACAACAGCTCGGCCAGCTCCCGCTGCTCGGCGTGGTTCACCAGATCGGCGGCGCGCAGCGAACTCCTAGGCGAATAACGCATGTCCAAGGGGCCATCCTCTCGAAAGGAGAATCCGCGTTCGGGCCGGGCCAACTGGACCGAGGAGAGGCCCAGGTCGAACAGGATCCCCTGTACCGAGTCGAAGCCGTTCTCGCGGGCGAGGCGCTTCAGCTCGCGAAAGTCCTCCTCGACCAGGGTGGCGCGACCTCGATAAGAGGCTAGGCGCTGGGCCGCCATCGCCAGCATGGCGGGATCGACATCGATCCCCAGGAGTCGTCCTCCAGGCTGACTGGCCTCCAGGATAGCCAGGGCGTGTCCGCCCGCTCCCAGCGTGGCGTCGATGTAGAGGCCCCCGGGCGCCACCCCCAGCCCGGCCAGCACCTGAGAGAGCAGGACGGGGGTGTGAGGAGGGCTTATCACCATCCTCAGATGCCCAGGCCCAGGTTGGACAGATGCTCGGCGATGGCCTCGGGATTCTCATCGAGTTTGCGCTTGACCTCCTCCCAGCGTTGCGGGTTCCAGATCTCGAAGCGGGTGTGGGTGCCCACGATAATGGTTTCGTTGTCCAGCGCCGCGTATTCCCGCAAGGCGGGAGGCAGTAGAATTCGCCCCTGGCCATCGGGCTCGCAGAAGGCAGCGGCGGAGTACATGAGACGGCTGAAGTCGCGGGCATCCCTCTGGGTCAGGGGCAGGCTGTTGATCTTCTGAGTCAGGGTTTCCCACTGGGTTGGGGGGAAGGCTAAGAGGCATCCGTCCAGGCCGCGAGTGACCACTACTCCCCCCGCCAAGCTGGGGCGGAACTTGGCCGGGATGGTCAAGCGACCCTTGGAATCGATGGTGTGGCGATGCTCGCCCAAGAACATGTGTTCGCGGAAGCCCCATTCGGTTTGCTATTGAGCTCGCCTCAACTTCTCAACCTATTTTCCATTTCTCCCCACATTCCCCCAAAATTTCCCACATTATAGCTGACTTTACGCATCCGCACAATACCCCCGAAGGTACTATGCGCAAATTTTAAGGAAACTTTTAAGGTTGGAGGTGACATTTATAGATCCCTGGGACGATTTATGGAGGTCTTGCTCGCCTGGAGGCCATCGCTGATTTGATTAACGAGCTCCAATCGCCCTCGCTACAACTTAGGGGGAAAACAAAACTTTCGTGTAGTTGCCGCGCAATTTACGGAAAGGTTGCGGATAGTCGAGGTTTATTGACAATGCCTTAGTGGCTGGATATGATTCCCTCGATGCGGACCCGCTTGGCCATCGGTGCCTCTGTGCTCTCCCATTTTCACCTCGACGCCCCCTGGATTGTACTGACCCTGGCGATTGGGATGGGGCTCATCCTTGCAGCGCTGCCCCTGGCCTGGGCCAGCGCGGGTCTGCTGCTGGTACTCCTGCTTGTGGCCCTCTTGCGGCGTCCGGCCTGGGGGCTTTATTTCATCGTCTTTGCCGTGCCCTTTGGCTCGATCTTGGAGTTCCCCTTGGGGGTGCTCAGCATCGGTCTGGCTGAGCTGACCTTGGTGGCCACCGCTGCGGCCTGGATAGGGCGCATGCTGGCACGAAAGGAGTTCTACCTTCCCCGGGCGCCTTTGGTCGTTCCCCTCCTCCTTTTTTTGGGCGCGATCTCTCTTTCGGCCGTGGGGTCGACCTCGCTTTCCTACAGCTTGAAAGGCGTGTTGATCTGGCTCGAGGTTTTGGTGGTGTACTTGCTTGTGGCAGATCAGATCCGAACGGGCGAGGTAAACCAGCTCGTCCTCGCGGTTTTCCTGGCCGGGTCGCTGCAGGCACTGCTGGGCATTTATCAGTTTCTAAGGGGCCAAGGCCCGGAGAGTTTCCTTGTGCTGGGCCGCTTCATCCGCGCCTACGGGAGCTTCGAGCAACCCAACCCCTTTGGTGGGTATATGGGGTTGATCATCCCCCTGGCCACCGCCGTGGCCCTGGCCCCCGGGCCTACCCATAGGGGCATGCTTTTCAGGGGCGTTGCCGCCCTGGCCTTAGGGCTAACCGGCGCGGCGCTGATCATGTCCTGGTCCCGCGGCGCTTGGATGGGAGCGGCCGCGGCCATCGTCGCTTCGCTGGGGTTGGGTGCCTGGGCGCTGGCTTTCGATCGCCGCTGGGCAGGGCTGTTGGCCGGCGCGCTCACCGGAAGCCTGGCCCTATTTTGGTGGGCCTCCGCCGGCGAGCCGGCCCTGGGACTGCTGATCGGCGCCTTGGCCGCGTTGGGCGGTGGTGTGCTCCTCGCGGCTGGCCGGGGCGGGCGGCGCGCCATAATATTATGGTCGTTTCTGATTGTCCTGGCGGCGATCTTGTCCGCGGGCGGCGCGTTCGATGTGATCCCCGCTCCGCTGGTCGAGCGCCTCATCGACTTTTTCCCCTATCTTCAAGTGGGGGATGTGCGTTATGCAGTGCTCAGCGACGAGAACTTCGCCGTCCTGGAGCGTCTGGCGCTTTGGCAGGCTGCCTGGTCCATGTGGGGTTCCAGCCCCTGGCTGGGCGTCGGGATCGGCAACTACGTGCCGCTCTATCCGCGCTTCAAGGTGGCCGGCTGGGACGATCCGCTGGGGCACGCCCACAACTACTATTTGCAGGTCGCCGCGGAAACCGGCCTGCTGGGCACGCTGGCTTACATCGCCCTGTGGGGGGTTATTTTCTGGCAGGCCCTTCGACTCCTGGCCCGGGGCCCGATGGCCTGGCGTGCCGTGATCGCCGGAATCCTCGGATCCCTGGTCGCCCTCTCCGTTCACAGCTTGGTGGATTATCTTTACGTGCACGCCATGAACATGCATATCGGCATCTATCTCGGCCTCCTGGCGGTGATCCATTCCGCGACCTCGAACCAAGGAGCCAGAAGTGAAGCGCCGGAGTAAGGTTCTTCTTGAAAATCGCCGCGAGTTCGAGCAGTTCATCAAATGGTCGGTGGTGGGCGCGCTGGGGGCGCTGGTGGACTACGCTATTCTCATCGCTCTGGTGGAGGGGGTCCACCTGTATCCGGGCGTCGCCCAGGGCATCTCCTTCTCGGCTGCAGTGATCAACAACTACATCTGGAATCGCCTTTGGACTTTCGGGGACATTCGCCATAAGGGGGCAGTCCTCCAATTTACTCAGTTCTTCGTCGTGAGTGTGGTCGGCCTGGCCATCCGAACTGCCCTCTTCCTCTTCCTTTTCGAAGTCGCTTTGCTTTTCCTGGCTTTCCGTGCTCGTTACCTGGTCGCCACGGCCGTGGCCCTTATCCTGGTCCTCATTTGGAACTTTTTCGTCAACCGCGCCTGGACCTTTCGAGAACAGCCTCACTCACCCCCGGGCGGGGTCTGATCGAGAGCGGCGGTGCGCATCGGGATCGATTACAACGCGGCGCTCCATCAGCGAGCGGGCATCGGGCGATACACCCGCGAGCTTTTCAAAGCCCTGGCCGCTCTCGACCGCGAGAACGAATACCTGCTGGTCATCTCCGGCCCGGCGGTCCGGCCTGGCCAGGATTTTCTACCCGACGCGGCGAATTTTCGCCCCTTCTACCTTCTGCTGGGAGAGCGCTGGACCACCCTCCTGTGGCAGCGGCTGCGCCTGCCCTTGGCCATCGATTGGCTCACCGGCTCAGTTGATCTCTTCCACTCCCCCGATTACGTGCTGCCGCCCCTGCGCCGCGGGGTTAATAAACTTCTCACCATCCACGATCTCTCCTTCCTGCGCTACCCGGAGGGGGCGGAGCCGACCCTGCGCTGGTACTTGGAGGGGGCGGTGCCTCGCTCGGTGGCTCGCGCCGATTTGCTTTTGGCCGATTCGGAATCCACCCGACGCGATTTGATCGATCTTTTCCATGTCGATCCGCAGCGGGTGGAGGTGATCTACCCGGGCGTCGATGAGCGCTTCCGCCCGCTGCCAGACCGCGCACGACTCCAGGAGGTTCGCCGGCGCTACGCCCTGGATGGGCCCTTCATTCTCAGCGTGGGCACTCTGGAGCCGCGCAAGAACTACCCTCGCTTGATCGAAGCTTTCCATCGATTGCGTCACGATACACACATCCCCCACCGCTTGGTCATCGTGGGAGGACTGGGCTGGCGCTATGCGGGGGTCTTCCGTAGCGTGGAACAGCTCGGCCTGCAGGATGAGGTGCGTTTCTTGGGGCACGTCCCGGAGGAGGATTTGATCGCTCTTTACAATCTCTGCGAGGCCTTCGCCTTCGTCTCCCTCTATGAGGGCTTTGGCCTCCCG
>JACPWV010000218.1 GCA_016196905.1 Chloroflexota bacterium
CGGGTGGACTCCGTTCAGAAACGCTACCGAGGGCAGCCCTCGGGCTATAAAAGTTCTCGGCTGGAAAGCCGCTCACTCATCTTGGTACCAAAAAGCGGTGCTGGAGTAGGTGACCGAGAGGTTGTTGCCGATGAAGCCGTGTTCCACCTCCACCCTCAGTGATTGTCTGAACTCCACCTGGTTGGTCAGATAGAAGCGATACTGGGAGGTCACCTCACCCCAACTCCGCTCGTCTTTCCAGGTGTTCCCGGCCAGGGGAAAATTCCACTGGCGGCCCGGCACATCGGTGTAGATATAGTAGTAGCCCGCATCGAAGTCGTCCTCGATCCCGGTCCCGGGCAGGGCGTAGGCGCCGTCCACCCAGATGTTCATGTCGCTCTCCAGGTAGGGGAAGTGCCAGATGGGGTCCAGCGCTGGCCTGGTGTTGCGATCCACATCGTACATGCTCAGGATGCAGCCCACATACCGCCCGCTCCCCGATAGGTCGGCCAGCAAGTAATTTCCCCCGTCGTCCGACCTGGCTTGGAGTCGTTCCACCTTGAATTGGGCATGGAAACGGGTGATGGAAGGATTGTAGGCGACACTCCGGTAGCGAAGGCTCAGCTCCAACACCGCCGGATCGGCACGGCCATTTTCGAAGACGATGCGAGCTTGATGGTTGAAGGGCATGGGGAAGTAGTTATAGAACTCGTTCTTCTCCCCCAACAGGGATATCCCCAAGGGGAGCGAGCGGTAGCGCCGCGTGGCTTCCGCAGCTCCGAAAAGCGCGCGCAGGGGACCTTGGACGCTGGGTGAGGCCTCGCCATCCCAGAAGATCTGCATACCGATCCGCTCGTCCATCCCGGGCGGTAGAGAGATCTTCAGCGCGCTGATAACGGCTGGCCCGGGGAGGGTTATCTCGCCGGTTGAGAAAGGTTCGATGGTCAAGCTGCGCTCTAGCGAGAGGAGGCCACTTGAATCTCGATAAGGATAAGCGGCTAGGTTGTTCCAAACCTGAATAACTTGTCTCAGCTCCTGGGCCTCGGCTGCTGTAAGGGCCAAGCGGAAACTCTCGAAAGGCTGTAGAGGGTCCTGGATAAATTTCACCACCTCGATCTCGAACAGGCGAGGCAGCCCGGTGGTCGCCACCAGGACAGATCGGTAGAAAGGCAGGGGCAGGTAGGAGATGTTCCCCCCGTTAGCGGTCCCGTAATGGCCCACCAAGGGCGCCGTGAAAGGCCAGACGTTACCGCTGAAGAACTCGGTGACCGGCATATCGATACGCGGGGTGGGCTCATCATCGAAGTAGAGCCGAATGTCTCCCGCCTCCGCGAAGAACCCCCACTCAGTAGCCTCTGGACTGGTGGGATCATCGCCGTCCTGGAGGGCCCAGTTGTGCTGGCGATGAGTGAACCAAATCCGAGGGATGTAGCCGGGGCCCTCGGTGCGCGGGAGGATCACGTACTCCTTCTGGCCGTCGTGCCCGGTGCGGATCTGGAAGCCTCGGGCGCGGAACAGCTCATCGCTGTTGAAATAATCCCAATAACGCTCCAAGTAGCGAGTGTCCTGGCTGGAGACCTGAGTGATGGTGGTCTCGGTGCGCACGGGCAGGCTGGAGAGGTCGCTCAACTGTCTCAGCAGCCGGCACATCAGGCTGACACAGCTACGCGGGGACGGGGCGGGGGCTTGTGTGGGCGTCGCTGCCGATTGGGCAACCTGGAACGGTGGAGTTCCTGCCTGGCTGGGGGCGATTGCCCTTCTCAGCTCCAACATCTCCTGCCTATGCTCATCGATACCCGGATCGCTCTGAGCCGAGAAGGGCACCGCGCTCACCCCTCCCGGAGGACTCGAAGGGGATCGTCTCTCCGGCGAAAAGACCTGGGGGCTCCCTTCGGATTCCGAGCGAAGCGCCACCGCAGCCCGATCCACAGCCTGGCTGCCCAAGCCAAACGCCAAAGCCAAGATCACGACCAAGGGCAGGAGGAGCAACACACCCAGAGGCCGACGATCTCCCGGCTTAGCCTTGTTTCGGTTATTCATGGATGAGATCGATTGGGATACGCCCCACAGCAAGGGGAGCAGGATAGCTCCCGCTCCCCTCAGGCGGTCACCGATACCTCGTCGCTACTTGGGCATGTTGGCGATGGCGTAGTAGGCCGGCCGCAGGGACCAATCCGGCCGCACGATCCCATAATGGCCTTGCTCGCAACCGGGGCCGCAGACGGGGGCGAAGTTCAGGTTCCACAGGAACATGACCCCCATGTACCCGGAGTTCTTCGCAATCTGGAAGGCCTTTACGATGAAGTCGGCTTGCTCGGCCTCCGTGTTAGATGCGGAGAACTCGTAACCGGGGAAAGACGTGGTGGTGATGTTCTCGATGGAGGCCCAGCCCCACTCGGTGGCCCACAGTCTCTTGTTCCCATCGCCGTTGGCACGCATGATGTTGTAGTAATCCTGGATGGTGTTGAGGAAGAAGAAGCTGGGATGGTCGTCGTAGCCCTGGGTGGGCAGATCCCCCGCCGGCCAGCCCACATCCGGCGGGTTGGCGTAGCCGCTGGGATGAACCCCGATGGCATCCGAGCATCCACGCAGCCGTCCCGTCGCGTACATCTCCCTCAGATAGCGGCGGTCATCGATGGCGATAATCCCATCGTTTGTCCCCGTCGGGGTAGGGGCCCCCGATACCACGATGATGCTACTGTCGACTCCCTTGATAGCCGCATAGGCGCGGCAGAGGAGGTCCACGTATTCAGAGGCGCTGAGGGGCCTCCCCGTGTGCCACTCCCGTCGGAGGTTGGTCTCATTCATCACCTCGATGGCGTCGATCCGATCCCGGAAGTGGGCAGTCAAGTCGCCATCGAAGCTGGCGTACAGGTTGAAGTCGTCGGGCGGCCCGGCTTCTTCTTTGATGCTCCGACTCCACTCAGGCGCTGCCACCACGCTGAGCAGGATCTTGATCCCCGCCCCGGAGAAGGCGTTGATGGCGTCCTCCAAACCGTAGGCATTCCAGTTGCGCCCCCCCGGGGAGGGTTCGATCCAATCCCAGCGTACCTGGAACTTCACCCAGCCCAGGCCCAGGCCCTGCACCGCGGGAAGAGACTGGACCCAACCGCCCTGAAAGGGATGAATCTGGATCCCGTAGCCGAAGAAACCGGCCACCGCCCGAGGCGCGGGAGCAGGGGCGGGCGCGGGAGCGGGGGTCACCGGCTGTACAGGTCGCGGCGCCACCACCTGGAGGGGGATCTCACCTGCATTCACCAAGGGCGTCTGGCCCCCATCGTCGGAGATGGCGTAGAGGATGCGGTACTCCCCAGTCTGGGACGGAGCCCAGGAGAAGGATGGGTTCTCGATGGGCGCCACACTCTGCTCCACCACGGCCTCGTCGCTGGCGTTCTGCACCTCCCACAGGATGGCGTAGCGGTTAGGCTGAACCATCGTCTCCGGGGCTCCCTGGATCATGGCCTCTGCGTCGAACGAGCTCAAAATAGCCCAGATATCGTCATCCTGGCCCTCGACCAACAGCCCTTCAAGGATGACTCCGCCCAGGTTGAAAGTGCGAACCCAGCTGAGTTTGTGCGCCAAGCTCTCAGCGTTCTCCAGATAGATCGTGTGTTCCCCGTCCTCGGCCAGATAGGAGAACCAATAGATGCGGGCACCTTCCAAATACTGCAGCGGGGTAGCCCCCTCGGCCGGCTCCAGCTGTAAAAGCAGCGTCTGGCCGCGAGTCACCCTGGCCGGCGGTGCGAGCTGGGCAGTCTCGGCCCAGCGCGCCAAGGCTTGTTCATAAGAGAGGGGTATCCAATCGTCACCCACCCGTTCCTGGGCGTAGGTGGAGAGAATTAGGCGGATTTTATAGCGATCCACCTGGCCCACGGCGAACTGGAGCAGTTCCTCCACCGCCCCTCGGGGAGCATACGAGGTTGGGTCGGGCCAGGCCGGTAGCTGGAAAATGTCCACAGCACGCCCCAGCAATGGCCAATCGTAGGCGCCGGTGTCCCATCCGCCATCGGGCCCGCGAACCGGCAGCTCCACCCGCAGCGCCAAGATTTTTCCTGCGCTGTGCAGGGCGGCGCCCAACTCCTGGATAAAGGCGGTGAAGGCGGGCCGCAGGGAGGGATCCAGGTCACGATAGTAAATGGCGACACCCGGATAGCTTCGCTGCTCCGCCATAGCCACGATCTCCTGGATGTGGCCGCTGCGCAGATCCGGGTTGACCAGAATATTGAAGGTGAGGTCCTCGCGCACGACCCCACCGTCCCGGTTGCTAAGGGTAGGCAAACTCAGATAGTGGCCCGCCAGAGAGCGGGCGGCGCCCTCCACGGTGCGAACCCCCGCCACCCCATCCGAGACCAGGAACAGGCCGGGGGCATTCAGCTCACTTAATAAATCCGCGGCCTCAGCGGGAAGCGCCCCCTGGTCTGGAAGTTCGGCACCCACCGCGGTTGGGCCTGGGCGGGTCTGCATCACCGCCACCGCTCTGGGCAGGAAGCTCAACTGGGAGGTTAGGCGGTCGGCCTCTACCTGGAGGACGTGCGGGAGCCACTGCCAGTTCTGACCGTCCCAGCCGTACAGGTCCAGGGTAGTGTAGGGCTCGGCATCGTTGGGGATGGGGATGGAGAGCTCCATCGCTTGGGGCGGGGTTCCGCGCACGCGCATCACATACAGGGGGCTCTTCACCTCCAGCTGAGCGGGTATCGAGCGCGCAGCCTCGGCGAATTCACTTTCCTGGCCGGCCAGGAAATCCGGACGGGGAATCGAGCTGAACTGGGCCTTGATCCCGGAGATCAGCCCCAGGGGAAGGAAGTTTAACTGCGTCCCGTCAGGATCGGCCAGCGTGCCGCCGCTGGCGGGGATATCGGTGTAGCCAAAAGCGAAGATTCGATCGGCCAGGTTGAAGGGGGGCAGGAGCAGCCCCACGCCGATCAAAAGGGGCACCACCACGCGGAGGAGGATCTGGCTGGTGCGATCTTCGCTCAGCCGATCGCGCAGCCCGCCAGCGGATACCCAACTCGGCCTGCCCTGCGCGCGCACCCTCTCCAGCGCCTGGGCGAGGCGATCCCTGACATCACGCAACAGCTCTCTAGTCCGATCGATCATCCTCCAAGGTCCCCCTTCTCACAGGTTTTCGGCATGATGATAAAAATGCTCAAAACAATGCGAAAATTATAGCTTCACCCTCCAGAGGTGTCAACCAAACTCAGGCGCAACGCTCCTTCCCAGAGTTGGTCAGGCTCCAGGCTCACCTCCCAGGAGAGGAGCAGGCAGGAGGCTTGATAGACCCGTTCGATCCCTCCCTCCGAGCTGGATATGGTCTCCAATGGCAGCCGCCACAGGCGGGCGGCTGGCGACACTGCGATGGCGATTTCCATTCCCAGGTGTTCGTTCAGCAGCCCGAATTCTCGGATGGCCTCGCTCTCGCCAACCGAGTTGAGATGTGCCACGCCAGGAGCGCTGCCCGGGATGCGATAATAAGCCCCTGGCGCGTGCCCGCTCAACAAAGCCAGGTTCAGCTCGACCGCGAAACGAGCACGGATCGGCTTGGCACCGAGGTTCTGCAGGCGATAACTCACCGGCAACTCTGTGCGGTCGACCATTAGTTCAAAACGTTTTTCGATGCGCAACGGCACGCTGAAGCCCTCACCCAGTTGACCCTCACGCCAGAGGGTGATGCTCATCGCCTTTTCACGCGACTCGATCTCAGACTGGTAGGGCTGATCGACAAAATCCCCCTGCTCGCGGTAAGCACCACTCAAAAATTCCTCGAGGGTCGTCTCCGGCGAGAAGAGATGATCGATAAAGGCCGTGCGGCGGTACGCGTCATAGCGCAGGAGCGCCTCCAGCCCCACCTCCTTGGTGCGGGTCAGCTCGTGGATGGTCACCGCGTGATCTGGCTGGGACGCTGCCCCGGCCAGGCGGAGCTTGGCATGGTAGCCCTCCGGACGACGGGAGATGGTGTTGAGCAGGTTAAACTCTTTGGCGCGCCAGTCCCACTCGAAAAGGCTGCCCCCGGCGCGCAGATCGAAATAGAGGTTCATGCGGCTTCCGCTGACGATCAGCACCGAGCCCGTATCGCGACGCAAGTCGGTGGTCTCCGCCTCGATCCAATCACCTTCGCCACGCAGCACCCTATCGGCCAGTTCCTCAGCCGCCAGCAAGTGCTGGTAGTTGGCGGAGCGGATGTGGGGCAAGTAGATACCCCCGAAGACCCCATGCCAGTAGGGGCAGTTGCATTGGCCCTGCCACAGCTGGTTGAGGGCCATCTCTCTCATGGGCGAGGGAAGCATGGAGTGGACCTGCTGATGAACGCGCAGCATCTTCTTGTGCAAATCGTTCACTTCGGGGTACTTGGCCAGGAAGTTGCGCCACTGCCCGCCGCGCACGAAGGCCAGCACCTCCGGGCGGCCCTCGGCCCGCAGGCGCTGCACGACCTCCTCCAGCTGAGTCGCCAGGGTCGCGGGCAGGGCCCACTCCATCATCTCCTCGTAGGAGGCTGTGGGTAGATAAATGCGCCCGGCGGCGGGGAAGCGTTCAGCGTACTCCGCCAGGGTGACGGTCTTCAGCCAATCCTGGCATTCCTCGATGGCTTCAAAAAACTCCTCCATCCAGCCCCGGGTCCACACGTGCTCATAGGTGGTCGGCCACAGGCCGAATTTCTCCCCGTCGTCTCCCATCACCGCAATGCGCTGCCCATCCGCGCTGGTGTTCTCCCGCAGCCAATCGATGACCTGGGAGACATCCTTCCAAGGGATGGAGTAGCGCAGGTGCTGGCTGGAGGCGAAGATCTTGAGGGCATACCCCTCGTCCTCGGTCACGTAATAGCCGAAGATCTCGTCGCGCAGGCCGGCGTGCACGAAGTGAGCGTCGTCCACCACGCTGTAGGCCACCCCGGCCTGGGCCAGGGTCTTGGCCAGCGAGGGCTCCCACACTCGCTCCGCCAGCCAGGCCCCCAGCGCCCGGTAGCCAAAATCCTCCTCCACGGCGCGGGTCATCTTGCGGATCTGGCCGCGGCGATCCTCCTCCGGGATGGAGACCAGGATGGGCTCGTAGTAGCCCCCGGTCATCGTCTCCACTTGGCCGCGGGCCGCCAGTGCGGCGATGCGCGGCAAAAAATCCGGCCGCTCGCGGAACAACCAGTCTCGCAGCGGACCGGAGTAGTGCAGGGTCATCTTGATGTTCGGGTGCTTTTCGAGGAGGTCGACCAGGGGCCGATAGGCTTTGTCGTAGGCCTCGGCGAAGACGAAGTCGAAGTTGCCCACCGGCTGGTGGTTATGGATGGCCAGGCCTAGGTAGATCGATCGATCCATCGCGATGTCGGCTGCCTTTCGATGCTCTACATTCTAAGCGTAGCTCAGAACAAGCGCAACAAAAAGTCGCGTCGACTTTGATCGACGCGACGACCCTTTGCCGAGCCAGGACCTTGCTTGCTGCGAGGACTCGATCGTCGATGTCCTCCAGCCGATGGGGGCTGCCACCGGCACCTCGAGCTGCCCGCGACTCAGGAGCGATTATTCCTTGCGCCGCAAAGCCAAGACCAAGGCGGCCCCTCCGAGCCCCGCGCCGAGGATGGCAATGGCTGCGATCCACGGGATGGCCTGAGCCCAACCGCCTGCGAGCAGCGATTGCTTCAGCTCTTCTTGTCGCTGGTCGAGAGCGGACAGGA
>JACPWV010000219.1 GCA_016196905.1 Chloroflexota bacterium
CCCCGCTGGGCCAGGCGCTTTTGGACCATCGCGTAGGCGACGAGGTGAGCGTGCGCGCGCCGGGAGGGACCCTGCGCGTCCAGATCGTCGAGATCCGATGAACCTGACGCGCCGGGACGCTCAGCGCCTCCAAGCCATCCGGCAGGATCGCCTCGCTAAGTTAGAACGTCTCCGCGCCCGCGGCATCGATGCCTACCCAGCGCGGGCTCACCGTACCCATACCACTGCTGAAGCCCTGGCGATCCTCGTCTCCTGGCCTGGCCCTTCAGCCCCATTGGGCGGGGAGCCTATAACCCTCTGCGGGCGTATCGTTTTGCTGCGAGTGATGGGCAAGGTCACCTTCGCCCACATCGACGATGGCAAGGGCCGCCTGCAGATCTTCCTATCTGCAGAGCCCGAGGGCCTCGATCCCCAGGCATACCAGCACTTCAAGAGCGACGTCGACATCGGCGATTTCATTGGGGTGGAGGGCCAACTCTTTTACACCAAGACCGGCGAACCCACCCTGCGCGTCTCCAGTTGGGACTTGCTGGCCAAATCCCTGCGTCCCCTGCCCGAGAAGTGGCACGGCCTGCGCGATGTGGAGACCCGCTACCGCCAGCGTTACCTGGATCTCTTGGCCAACCCCGCGGCGCGGGGCGTCTTCGAGACGCGCACCCGCCTGATGAGCGCCATCCGCCGCTTCCTGGACGCGCGCGGCTTCCTGGAGGTGGAGACTCCCATCCTACAACCCCTCTATGGGGGTGCGGCGGCGCGTCCCTTCACCACCCACCACCACGTCTTGGACCAGGAGCTCTACTTACGCATCTCGGACGAGCTCTACCTCAAACGGCTGATCATCGGGGGACTCGAAAAGGTCTACGAGATCGGGAAGGACTTTCGCAACGAGGGGGTGTCCAGCCGCAACAACCCGGAGTTCACCCAGATCGAGGCCTATCAGGCCTACGCCGATTATCGCGACATGATGGCGCTGGTCGAGGAATGTTTCGCCGACGCGGCCCAAGAGGTTCTGAACTCAACAACCATCTCCTACCAAGGAAACGCCATCGATCTGGCCCCGCCCTGGCAGCGCATACCCCTCCAGCGTGCCATCCGCGACTCAATCGGTATCGACCTCCAGGCAGCCCCCGACCTGGAATCCCTGCGTCGCGAGGTGGAAAGGGGAGGGCTGGAGATCGATATTAAGCCCAATTGGGGACGTACGGTCGAGGAGATTTTGAAGGAGTTCGTGGAGCCGCGGTTGATCCAGCCCACCTTTATCATCGACTACCCCCTCGAGATCTCCCCCCTGGCCAAGACGATGCGTGAGGCACCGCAGTGGGTGGAGCGTTTCGAGTTCTTTATCGGTGGGCTGGAGTGCGGCAACGCCTTCAGCGAATTGAACGATCCCCTGGAGCAACGCCGCCGCTTCGAGGAGCAGTCCCGTTTTCGAGCCGCGGGCGATGAGGAAGCCCACCCGCTGGACGAGGACTACCTGCGGGCCCTGGAATACGGCATGCCCCCCACCGGCGGCGTGGGCTGGGGGATCGATCGCATGGCCATGCTGTTCACCGATCAGGCCTCCGTCCGCGAGGTGATCCTCTTCCCGCATCTGCGCACCCCATGAGGGTCACCCAGTGGGGGGTCTTTGATCGGCACGGATTTCGCCTGCGCTCACCCCAGTCAGGCTGATCCCATCCTCAGGTCCAACTGGTGAGGTGAAGGGATGCCCTTGCACGTCGCTTTCCTCTGGCACATGCACCAGCCCTGCTATATCGACCCGGCCAGCGGCGTGGCGCTTCTGCCCTGGACCCGCCTGCACGCTACGCTAAACTACTTGCACATGGCCGAGGTGCTGTGGGCCTACCCGAAGATTCAGGCCGTGGTCAACCTAGTCCCCAGCTTGACCGATCAACTGCGCGCCTATGCCCGGGGTGATCTTACCGATCGCCTGCTTCTCCTCGCGACTCAAGATCGTTGGTCGGGTGAGGAGGTGAATTATCTGCGCTCCTTGTGCTTCCACGCCCCGCGCCGGTTCATCGAGCAACACCCACGCTATCAGGAATTGTGGGCAGCGCCCCAGCAGGGTGACGCCTGGGGAGAGGGCGACACACGCGATCTCCTGGTGTGGTTCCACCTGGCCTGGACCGATGCCGGCTGGCTGGAAAGGGAGGAGAGCCTGCGCCGATTGATCCACAAAGAGCGCGGGTTTAGCCGCGGTGACTTGGCTGACCTCTTAAACGTGCAGGCGAGGATGCTCTCGCGCGTCTTGCCCCTATACCGCGCTCTGGAAGAGCGGGGCCAGGTGGAGCTGAGCACCTCTCCTTACTACCATCCCATTCTGCCCTTGCTGGTCAACACCACTTCAGCGCATGAGGCCAGCCCTGGCTTGCCTCTGCCCCGCCTACCCTTGCGGGTGGTGAAGGATGCGGCCGAGCAGGTGCGGCGCGCTGTGGTCCAGCATGAGGAGCATTTCGGTCGGCCACCCCGGGGCCTGTGGCCCTCGGAGGGGGCGGTCAGCCAGGAGGCGCTGGCAGGGATTGCGGGCCAGGTGAAGTGGATCGCCTCCGACGAAGCTATCTTGGC
>JACPWV010000224.1 GCA_016196905.1 Chloroflexota bacterium
CACCAACTGTTAGTTCAATCTCTCCATCAACCACAACGCCCCACTGGTCGCCGTGTAAGTGCTCAGGCACAGAGACCTCGACGTCCGATTCGTTGAACAAAACCTGTCCTGACCCACTTTGAAGAAGCCAGCCACGTAGACCGACGAAGGGCAAATCGGCTTCAGGAAGGTTTTGCACAAAGTCTGGAAACTCAGATGAACTCATAGAACCTCTCTCTTTCTGTAGTGAGTTTGGCGCAGCACTCGTTCATTTCCGAACCGAAGTTCTGGAATCCTTCCCGTGGACGGAGCGCTGGACTAGAAGGCTGGCTGGCGAAGTAGAAAGGCCAGCAGAGCGAGGGCCGTGGCCGCTAGGCAACAGCTCGCCAGACCAGCAACGACAATGATCGCCGTCCAGATCCGGCCCTGGTTGCGCGGCGAGGTGTTCATTCGAAGGTGACCTTCAGAGCGTAAGGCTGGCTCACGCTGGAGCCCGCGTAGCTTTGCACCGTAATAAAATAGATGCCGGGGACCTCCAGCCGCCGCTGAATCCGCTCCGTTCCTTCCAGGCCGACCGAGTAATCAATCTCGACCCCCTCGGCATCGAGTAGATAGAGGTCGTAATCCATTCCGACAGGGATCTCGCTGAGCTCGATGGTGATCTGCCCCGGGGTGGCGATCTCCACCCGGTAGATGTCCATATCGTCAGGGCTGGCCAGGTAGGAGCGATAGACCTCGCCGAAGACGATTGGCCCGAAGGCGATGTCGCGCGTCTCGTTGGGCTCGTAGGTGTCCTCGGCCGGGACGATGGGCTCCAGGCTGAAACGCAGGCGATAGGGCTGCTCGGCGCTGAACCCGATGAAGGGTTCCACATGGATGTAGTAGCGGCCCGCCTCGGTTAACTCCTGCTGGATCGCCTCTCGAGCTTCTTGGCTACCAGAGACGTTGAGAGTCTTCCCGGCGCGATCGTACAGCCACAGATCGTAATCGGCTGCGGCCGGGATACCCTCCAGCTCGATGCGCACCAAGCTCGCTCCCTCGACATCGAACCAGTAGTAATCATCGTCCAGCTCGTGAAGGACGAAGGCGCTGTAGGTCTGCTCGGCCAGCAGCGGTCCATAGGCGGTCTCCAGGCTGTCGTTAGGCTCGTAGAGGTCGTGCCCGGCCGGTAGGGGAGTGGGCGTGGCCGGTGTGGGGATGGGCGCAGGAGTTGCGGTGGGCGTAGCAGGTGGAGCGACGGAAGCGCACCCGGAGAACAGGAGGAGCGAGGCAGCCAGCGCAGCAAGCCGTCCCATCATCCGCCTCAGGCGGACCGAGGCTCAGACCTGATCCAGGTGCATGGCGGTGAGTCGGCCACGTTGAATCGCCACCAGCATCCCATCCTTGAGAGCAATATCGGGGTGGCTAGGTGAGTAAAGAGTCGGTTGAGTGAGGCCGAAGAAGTCATCATGAATGGCATCCACCGCTTGGTGAAGGGTATTCTCCTGGATGGCGTAGAACTGGCCGCGGATCACGAAATCCTCGGCGTAGGCGATGACCTGATGCGGGACCTTGTGGATAGTCATGAACATATCCGAGCTCTCCACCTGGGTCTCGCGCACCAGCCAGGCCACGACGATGTCTCCCTTGCGCACGGTGAGGGTGGGCACCGTGACCGGGGCGGAGCCGGCGCGCCGCGCCAAGGGCAGGACGGAGGCCTGGGAAAGGGCCATCAGCGGGCGGGTGGTATCGTTCAGGATGTCCAGCAGCCGCCGGGGCGGAGAGACCTCGAGGGTTCCGCGGATCTCCAGGTGTTCCGAATAGAGAATGAGTTCATGGATGCCTTTTTCCAAAACCAGCTCTTCCATGAGGGCCTCCCGCGGCCATTGTAGCCCGAGCCAGGCGATTTAGCAAGGCGGCACGCGTGCCGACCTCGCTCAGAGCGGTCTGGATGAAATAGCGGCGTCGCTCCAGAAAAAGACGAAAAGGAGCCTGATGCTCCTCTTCGTGATTCAATGGGGAATGCGCCCGGCAGGACTCGAACCTGCAACCTACTGATTCGTAGTCAGGCGCTCTATCCAATTGAGCTACGGGCGCAAAGCCCATCCCGACCAGATCGGGATGGGGTCAACCCATTGGCGGAGAGGGCGGGATTTGAACCCGCGGAGCAGGGTATAACCCCACTCAGGCGCTTAGCAGGCGCCCGCACTAGACCGGGCTATGCGACCTCTCCACATACGATTCGGCCAAGTTTCCGATCTTGCCGGCCGCCACGTTTCAGCCGACTATCGACCGCCCAAAGCCTTTTCGATTCTCGACCATAATATTTAGGTGTTAAAGTGCCGTCGCTGGTCGCTTTACCACTGTGGCGGAGGGAGAGGGATTCGAACCCCCGTCCCGACTTGCGTCGGGATGCGGTTTTCAAAACCGCCGCATTCGACCAACTCTGCCATCCCTCCGCGTCCGCACCAAGTATAGCATGGGCCACTTGGGCCTGTCAACGCGATGGCATGCGCGGAGGAGGGGTCAACTCAGGCTCTGCTGCTGTGGGCGTGATCGCTTGATTATCGGCAGCTTCAGGCTATGATAGCTCCTCAGCCGTATGCCAGCATGGACATCCTCGGCCTCTCGTTCGACCCGAAGACGGTCATTCTCATCTCCCTCAGCGCACTGTTGCCCATCATCGGCCGCTATCGGCGGTTCACACGCTGGCTGCGGCTCGAACTGAACCTTCTCTATCTAGTCCTGCCCTGGACAGTGATCGTCTTCGCCTTTGGCCAATCGCCCCTGGACTACGGCCTGGGCTTGGGCGATTGGCGGAGGGGGTTGGCTTTTACTCTCATCGTGGGGGGCGCGGTGGCTGTGGGCGGCGCATGGGCGGCTCGCCGCCCAGACCTTTGCGCCTATTACGGCCGAGGCGCTGTGGGCGCCGGCTCGATCCTGGCCGAGAGCGCGGGAGCGCTTCTGGGTTGGGAATTCTTCTTTAGAGGCTTCTTGCTGTTTGGGCTGGGCCAGCTCTATGGAGCGGACGCGATTTGGTTACAGGCGGTGCCCTTCGCGCTGGCGCACCTGGGCAAACCGTGGCTGGAAGCTCTCTTGGCCTTCCCCGGGGCGGTGATCAGTGGCTATATCGCCTGGACCACCGGATCTTTTTGGTATCCCTTCTTGATCCATGGGGCGCAGATGTCGGCGGTGCTGTGGGCGGCGCGGAGGGACCAGCGATGACGTCGCGAATCGATAGCGATTGGGATCGATCCACTCTGCCAGGTCCGCGAGTTTCGCCTCTTGGCTGGTGATCGTCGATTTGTTCGAATCGGAGCCCCAAGGGCACAAAGTAGATAAGGCTTTCGAGGAGCTGAAGAAGCGATCGACCTCGGGCATCGCTATCCAGCTCGGCCGCGGCCGAACTGGAGAAGACCCGCACGAAGCTGCCGGCGCGGGGGGCCATTCTCACCGCGCCGACCTCTAGCGAGACGCTGTAGGCGGCTCTGGCGGGCTAGGCGGACTCTGCGGGCTCGAGGGTAACGCGCAGCTTGGCCGGGGCCTTGTTGCCCATCACCCATTTCTGCACGTAGATGGTCCCGATCTTGGGCGGCTGGCCGGCGTCCACCACCTCCTGATAGCGAAAAGTGTTCTTGGTGGCGCGCTCGAAGGTGAACTCGATAACTACTGGCTTGGTCTCCATCCTCCCTCCTTAAGTGGGGTAGGTATCGCGCCCAAACTCGACTATCCGAAAGCTTAGCCGAGCGCGAAGCTCAGCCCGAGGGCGGGATGCGTTGGATCCCGCCCATATACGGTCGGAGCACCTCGGGAACGATCACACTGCCATCCGCCTGTTGGTAGTTCTCCAGGATGGCGATCATGGTCCGCGGCAGGGCCAGCCCGGAACCGTTGAGGGTGTGCGCGAACTCCGGCTTGGCCCCCACTTCGCGCCGAAAGCGAATGTTCGCCCGGCGGGCCTGGAAGTCCTCGCAATTCGAGCAGGACGAGATCTCGCGGTAACCGCCTCCGCCCGACGGGAGCCACACCTCGATGTCGTA
>JACPWV010000225.1 GCA_016196905.1 Chloroflexota bacterium
GTGGTGGCGCACGAGATTCGGAATCCGTTGGCGGGGATCGGGGCGGGGCTGCAGCACATGCTGGGCAAGCTGAGGTCTGGGGATGAGCTGTACGAGGATGCGCAGAGGATCTTGCAGGAGAGCGAGCGGGTGGATCGCATCCTGGAGGATGTTCTCAGCGCGGGCCGCCCCCTTCGCCTCAACCTGGCCCCTTGCGATTTGGTGGCCCTGCTGGATGAGGCCCTCCAGCAGCGCAGGGCGCTCCTGGGGGCGCAAGGCATCGGCTTGACCAGGCGGTTCTCTAGGACCCGAATGAGCCTCCGGGGGGATGCGCTGCGCTTGCGCGATGCCTTTGATCGCCTGATTCTCAACGCGGTGGAGGCCATGCCCGAGGGGGGCAGCCTGGAGGTTTCCCTCCAGGATTCAGGCGCGGAGGCCCTGATAGCGATTCAGGATAGCGGGCCCGGGCTGAGCCCGTCTGAGGCGGGGGCCCGCCTCTTCGAGCCTTTCTACAGCACCAAGGCCGGTCGGGCTGGGCTGGGCCTAGCCATCGCCCGGCGCATCGTGGAGGCCCATGGGGGGGCCATCGAGGCGCAGAGCGTGCTGGGGCAGGGCAGCACTTTTCGCGTCCGATTGCCGCTGGCGGAGTAAAAGATGGGACAGGTGATTTTGATCATCGATGACGAGGAGACGGTAGGCCACTTCCTGGGCCAGAGCCTCCAGGGGGAAGGCTACGAGGTGCTGCGAGCCGGCACCGGTGCCGACGGTTTGCGGATCCTCAACGAGGGGGAAGTCGATCTGGTCCTTCTCGATCGCCGCCTGCCTGACCTGAACGGCTCCGAGGTCCTGCGCGAGATCCGGCGCGCGGGAGCGGACCTCCCGGTGATCATGCTCACCGGCTACGCCACTATCGACAGCGCGGTGGAGGCGATCAAAACAGGCGCCTACGACTACGTGGAGAAGTCGCCTGATTTGACGCCGCTCAAGCTGAGCATCGCCCGCGCCCTGGAGTCACGCGCCCTGCGCCAGGAGATCCGCCGACTGCGCACGCAGCAGGCGCGCGAGCACCGCTGGATCGTGGGGCGCAGCCGACCCCTGCAGCAGGTCGCCGAGATGGTGGAGAAGATCGCCGCCACCAAGGCCGCCGTCCTCGTCCAGGGGGAGAGTGGCACCGGCAAGGAGGTGATCGCCCAGGCCCTCCACCACCGCAGCGAGCGGGCCGAGCGCAGTTTTCTGGCCATCAACTGCGCGGCCATCCCCGAGAATTTGCTGGAGAGCGAGTTGTTCGGCCACGAGGCGGGGGCCTTCACCGATGCCAAGCGCCAGAAGAAGGGGCTGTTCGAGCTGGCCGATGGCGGCACGCTCTTCCTGGACGAGATTGGGAACATGCCCCTGAGCATGCAGGCCAAGCTTTTGCGCGTATTGGAGAGCGAGACCTTCCGCCGAGTGGGAGGCATCAGGGACCTAAAGGTCGATCTGCGGGTGATCGCCGCCACCAATCGCGATCTCAAAGCTGCCATCCGCCAGGGCAGCTTTCGCGACGATCTGTATTATCGCTTGAGCGTGGTGGTGATCGAGATCCCGCCCCTGCGGCAGCGGCCCGAAGATATGGACGAATTCGTGGCGGCTTTCGTGGTCGAATTCTCGGGGGCTATGGGCAAGAGCGTCTCGGGCGTCTCTCCCGAAGCTTTGGCGCTCTTGCGCGGCTACCATTGGCCCGGCAACGTGCGCGAGCTGCGCAACGTGATGGAGCGGGCGGTGATCCTGTGCGATGGCGAGGAGATCACCCCCGGCCACCTGCCGGCGGAGATCGTGGAGGGCGGCCGCGCCCGGCTCCCCGTTAATACGGATTTGGAGCAGGTCAACTTGGGTGCGGGCGGGCTGGATTTGAAGGCGACGGTGGCCCGCTTCGAGCGGCGCATGATCGAGGAGGCGCTGCGGCGGGCCAACGGGAATCAGAGCGAGGCCGCCCGCCTGTTGGGCATCAGCCGGGATGTGCTGCGCTACTCACTGCAAAAGCACGGGCTGAACAGCACCTCGGGGAGCGAGAGCCGGGAGCACATCGTGGAGAAGCCGGGTTAGATTGGTCGGCCCTGGCCTCTCGATCGAGGATCCGATGTCGCGAGAAGGGAGATCGTCGTGAAGGAAGCAGGGGTACAAAGCCAGGGGCGGCCGTCGCCCCTGGCGGCTTTCGATCCCCAGCGCCTGGCCCGGCTGGAGACGGAGATGTGGAAGGCCTACTACCGCGTGCCGCCCCAACGCCTGCGGCTGCTGCGATTGTTGATCAGCGCCTGTGCTGAGCAGTACGGCCTTTCCCTATGGCAGTCGCTGGTAGGAGCCTACTGGCTGACGCGCGCCACATTTCTATTCAAATTTCATAGAAACCAGTCCGATCTTGATCGCACTCGAGCTTATCTCGAGCGATTTTTTCAAATGGTGCGCGACGCGGCCCAGGCGCGCTTCGATTACCAGCGCGTGGCGAAGTTAGAATTGAATTGGTGGTTGGTTCATCGAAAGAACTCAGGCGAGCCCGACCAATCGCCGCTGATCAATGCCCTGGCCGAGGAGTGCGCCGCGCTCTACGACAGGGAAGTTAAGAGCATGCTGCCTACTGGCTCCCATCGTGCGCAGGCTATGATCATTCGCGATTCGATGGAACACGGCAAGCCTAGCGGGAGCTGGTCGGATGTAGAGGTGGAGCTGTTGCATTCGTACACCGCCCTGAAACAGGAGCTATCTAGCCGACAGATTTGATCAATGGAGGGAGGCCCTTGATCGAGCAGTTCTTGGAGTCTTACGGCTTGCTGGCGCTCTTTTTAATGATGTTCCTCAAGGAGTCGGGCGTCCCCATCCCGGTGCCGGGAGACATCATTATGATCTCGGCAGGGGCAGCGGCGGCGGTAGGCAGCCTGGAGTTAGCGCCCACCGTAGTGGCCATCTTGGGCGCGACCCTTGTCGGTGGGTGGATCCAATATGCCCTCGCCCGCGGGCCGGGCCGGCGCCTTGTGTATCGCTTCGGCCGCTACATCGGCCTCACCTCCGCTCGCCTGGATCGGGCCGCGCAGTCGGTGAGTCGGCGCGGTTGGCCCAGCATCGCCGTCGCGCGGATAACCCCGGGGCTGCGCATCGTGTGCGTCATCGGCTGCGGGCTGGCAGCGCTGCCTTATCGAGTCTTTGTGCCGGGGCTAGTGGTGGGGAGCGCCCTTTTTGTGGGATTTCACATCTTGCTGGGCTACTTTCTCGGCCCAGCGGTCATCGCCCTCTTGCAGAACCTCAATCAACCCGTAGCGCTTTTAGCGGTGGGCTTAGTCGTGTTGGGCCTACTGGGCTGGCTGGCACGGGGGCTGCGCGCCCCACGACCTGGTGAGGCGGCAGCTTTGGCACGCCTGGGCGCCTGGGCCGATGCCGCCTGCCCCGCCTGTGCGACCATCGGGCTGCTGCGCCGCTTGGAGCCGGGGGAGATATGATTTCGTAGCGGGGAAACCTGAGCCCAGTCCGTGGATCTAATAGGAATAAGGACCAAACTGGACCATGAATCGATTGGCCGATTGGATCAAAGGGTTACCCCTCATACGTCATCTTCTGCGCATAGACGCCAACCTTGAAGAAGCTCATAGGCAGCTGCGAATGCTGCGGGAGCTAGCGATTGAGGATTATA
>JACPWV010000028.1 GCA_016196905.1 Chloroflexota bacterium
CCTCGTCTATAGCCCTTCTGGCCTAGAGCCGTAGAAGGCGACGAAGCCATATCGCCTTCGCTGAATCCCGTGCCCTGAAATGCTCTTGCCGGTGGAGTCCTGACGAAGGTCTGCGCAATGGGTCATTGTCCGCGACTCCGGGGGATGGTATAATCGCAGCAGTCCATATGAAGCCCCTGCGGGTGGTCACCGACAGCACCAGCGACCTGCCCCCTGAGTTGGCGCAGAGATACGGGATCGTGATGGTGCCGGTGTGGGTGCACTTCGGGACCGAATCCTACCGCGATGGGGTGGACATCGATCAGGCCCAGTTCTACCAACGACTTGAGCAGCGTCTGCCGAAGGCGGGCTACCCCACCACTTCCCAGCCGTCGCCCGGTCAGTTCGCCCAAGTCTACCGTCAACTCGCCCAAGAGGGGTTCTCGATCCTCTCCATCCACGTCACCGCCAAAACCAGCGGCACCTACCAGTCGGCGGTCCTGGGAAGATCCTTGGTGCCCGAGGCGGAGGTGACCGTGGTCGATTCTGCTTCCATCTCGCTGGGGCTGGGCTATGCCTGCCTGGCGGCCGCGCGAGCCATCCAGCAGGGGCGTAGCCTCGAGGACGGCCTGCATTTGATCGAGGAGATCAAGGCGCGCACGCGCATCTTTGGTGCGGTGGACCGCCTGGACTTTCTGCGAGCGAGCGGGCGGGTGACCCACCTGCAGAGCGTGCTGGCCTCCCTCTTGGACGTGAAGCCGATTATCACCGTGCGCCAGGGGGTGGTGGAGATGATCGATCGGGTGCGCACCCGCAAGCGCTCCCTGGCCCGGCTGCTGGAATTGATGGAAAGTTCCCTGGGGCGCGGCGCGCGGATAGTGGGCGCGGTCCTGCATGCCAACGTCCCCCAGGAGGCTGAATGGCTAAGGGCCGAAATGGCTCGCCGCTTCGATTGCCAGGAGCTGATCCTGGGGCCGGCGGGCCTGGCCCTGGCGGCCAATGCCGGCCCGGGCCTGGTGGGCATCCTGGGCTACCGCACCGACGGCCTACCCGATTGAGAGCCGCCAGGGCAGGACGAGATGAGTAAAGATAAGCTGCGTCAGCGTTTGATCGAGGAAAGAGCCGCCCTCCTGGCCGAGATCGAGGGCCTCACCGAAGATGAGGCAGCCCGCATCCCACCGGGGAGTGAGTGGTCGATCAAGGATGTGTTGGCCCACCTGTCCTCGGCCGAGGGCGCGGCAATAGACTTCATCCGCTGCATGCTCGAGGAGGATGGCCCGCGCCAAGTTCCACCCGAGGTGGTGTTCGATCTCGACCGCTGGAATGCGAGCCAGGTGCGCAAACGCCGTGAGTGGTCGCTGCCCCGAGTGCTGGACGAGCTACGCACGCAGCGGGAGGCTCTCTTGAGGAGCATGGACGAGTTGACGGATGAACAACTCTCTCGCCGCGGGATCCATGCGGCCTGGGGTGAGGTCAGCGTCGCCGATCAATTGCGCATCCTCCACCTCCACGACCAGATGCACCGCAAGATGATCACACAGTTGAAGGCGGTCCTTCCCGTCTCTGCGGAGCGTTGATCATGCGCATCGTGCTGGATGCTATGGGTGGCGATTTCGCCCCGGCGGTGACCATCGCGGGCGCCGTGTGGGCGGCGCGCGAACTGTCTGAGGTCGAGATCATCTTGGTCGGGCGCGAGGAGGTGATTCGTCAGGAACTCGCCAAACACGGCACGCGTGGCCTATCATCTCCCATCGTCCACGCTAGCCAGGTCATCGAGATGACCGACAAGCCGGCCATCGCCGTGAAGGCCAAGCCGGATTCATCGATGGTGGTCGGGATGCGAATGCTCAAACGAGGCGAGGCCGATGCTTTCGTCTCCATGGGCAACACCGGCGGGGTGTACGCCGCCGCCCTCTTCCAGTTGGGCCGCATCCCGGGCATCCGCCGGCCAGCGCTCTCGACCATCTACCCGGCTAGGACACGGCCCATTTTCCTCTTGGATATGGGCGCCAACACTGACTGCAAGCCCGAGTATCTGTTACAATTTGCCCTGATGGGCTCTGCCTACGCGGAACGCGTGCTGGGAATTGACCATCCACGGGTAGGCATTGTCTCCACCGGCGAGGAGGAGGGCAAGGGCAGCACCCTGGTCCTGGAGTCCTACGAGCTGATCAAAAAGAGTGGGCTCAACTTCGTGGGCAATCTGGAGGGGAAGGACATCCCCGCCGGGCGGGCGGATGTGGTGGTCACCGATGGCTTCACCGGCAACGTCATCATCAAACTCTCCGAGGGGATCGCCAGCCAGTTGGCCGACCTCATCGAGGAAGAAATCAAAAGCCACCCCATCTCGGCCCTGGGGGGTCTATTGGCCAAACCAGCCTTCGCCAAAGTCAAGCGCCGCCTGGACTACAGCGAGTACGGCGGAGCCCCGCTGCTGGGGGTGGACGGCGTGGTGATCATCGGCCACGGCCGTTCTAATGCCAAGGCGGTGAAAACCGCCTTGAGGGTGGCAGCGAGGGCTGTGGAACAACAGATCGTGGCTGCTATTCGCGAAGGGATCGCCGCCTTGAGCCCCGCTACGGAGGAGGTCGACCGCCCGGAGGAGCTGGATGTGGATAAAATCCTGGCCGGGCGGGAGGGAAAAGGAGTTTAGCAAACCATGGAGAAGGGGGATTTGAAGCGTAGATTGCGACGGCTCTCACCGGAGGCGCGGGAACGACTGCGGCGCGAACTTCAGGAAGGGACCCGGGTCGCCCCCAGCGGGGAAGCCGTCCTGAGCCCGGAGCTGGAGGAGCTGTTGGCCGAGGTGCTGGAGGGCACCGAGCCGAGGCCCGTGGCCGTGCCCGAATTGACCCAGCGCGGACGGCCCCGGGTGGTGATCACCGGGCTGGGGGCGCTCACCCCCCTGGGCAACAGTGTGGGTGAAACCTGGAAGGGGCTTGTGGAGGGGCGCTCGGGGATCGACTATCTGACCGGCATCGATGTCTCCAAGTATCCCACCAAGTTCGGGGGAGAGGTGCGCGGCTTCGATCCTAAAAAACATATGGATCCCAAAGAAGCGCGGCGCATGGAGCGCTTTGCCCAGTTCGCTGTGGCCGCCGCGGGGGAGGCCTTGCGCGATGCCGGGTTCAGCATCAATGAGCAGAACGCCTACCGGGTGGGGGTGCTGATGGGCACCGCCATCGGCGGGTTGAGCGCCACCGAGCGGGCGGCCAAGCGCCTCTTCGTGGAGGAGAAGAAGGTCTCGCCTTTCTTTCTCACCTCCATGATCCCCAACATGGCTGCCTTTCATATCGCCTATATCTATCAGGCGCGCGGCTACAACTCGACGGTGACGACCGCCTGCGCGGCGGGCACCCAGGCGGTGGGGGAGGCGGCCGAGGTGATCCGGCGCGGTGCCGCCGACCTGATGATCTGCGGCGGCACCGAAAGTTCGGACAGTGAGTTGGGCATGGCGGGTTTCGTCTCTATGCGCGCTTTCTCCACTCGTAACGACGATCCGGCCGGCGCCTGTCGGCCGTTCGATAAGGACCGGGATGGCTTTGTGGGCTCTGAGGGTTGCGCTGTCCTTATTTTGGAGAGCTTGGAGCACGCCCTGCAGCGGGGGGCGCGCATCTATGCCGAGGTGCTGGGCTTCGCCGCCACCTCGGATGCCTACCACGTGGCCGCCCCCGATCCCGAGGCGGAGGGGGCCCAGCGGGCCATGCGCTGGGCCATGGCCGACGCCGGCATCCGGCCCGAGCAAGTGGATTACATCAACGCCCACGGCACCTCCACCCCCCTGGGCGATATCGCCGAGACCTTGGCCATCAAGAAGTCGCTGGGCGAGCATGCCTATAACGTGGCCATCAGCTCCACCAAATCGATGCTGGGGCACAGTTTTGGGGCGACGGGTGCCATCGAGGCTCTGGCCACCACGCTGATCATCTGGCACCAGATCATCCATCCCACTATCAATTATCACACCCCCGATCCCCAGTGCGACCTGGACTACGTGCCCAACGTGGCCCGCCCGGCCCGGGTGCGCGTTGCCCTCTCCAACTCCTTTGGGCTGGGCGGCCAGGATGCCACCCTGGTGCTGGGCCGCTACGAAGGTTAACCCCTTATGCGCGTCGTCATCCATCATGCGCTGGTGGCTCGGCGAGGCCGCCTGGCTCGTATTGGGAGCCTAACCGGCTTGGCCCTCCTCCTGATCAGCATCGTTAGCTACTGGATCTTCTTCAGCCAGCTAACCGATCTCCCCCAGGCTTGGCTGTTCGGCCTCTACGCGGTAGTCATCCTCGGATTTGTGCTGGGAAGCTATGGGAACCGGCAGATGACCTATTGGGCCCTGGAGCCTCGAGCGGATCAAACTCTGGCTCGCGGCTTGAAGGGCCTGGACCATCGCTACCATCTCTACAATTACATCCTCCCGGCTAAGCACTTGCTTTTGAGCCCCTCCGGCCTCACGGTGCTCCTGCCCAAGGGAGTGGACGGACGGGTGAGCTGTGTGCGCGATCGCTGGCAGCGCAACTTCAGCTTGTTGCGTCTGCTGCGCGGCTTCGGGCCCGAGCCGCTGGGCAACCCCACCCTGGATGTGCAGCAACAGATGGGCCAACTCCGTCGCTACCTGCAACAGCACCTCCCCGAGGAGGAGATCGAGTTGCAAGGCTTGATCGTTTTCACGCATCCGCAGGTGATCCTGGAGGTGGCTGGCCCCAGCGTTCCGGTTCTGCCTTTACGCGGACTTAAATCCCATCTGCGCAAGCTGGGGAAGCGCGAGAACTTGTCGGCGGCGACTCGCCAGGCTTTGCAAAACCTCTTCGACGACGCTGCCCGTGCCGCCAAGGCATTGGAGGAGAAACAGGCAGAGGAGTGAAGATGGGCCGCCAGCTCAGCACCCGCATGTGCTTTGTGTGCGGCTTTAAAAATCCCATTGGCCTGCGCCTGATCTTCGAGGACGATGGGGTTCGTGCCTGGGCGCGCTTCAGCCCCCGACCGGAGCACCAGGGTTTTCCCGGCACCCTACATGGGGGCATCATCAGCGCGCTGCTGGATGAGGTGATGGTGCGCAGCAGTTTAGCGATGAACCCGCGATTGTGGACCTTGACCGCCCGGACCGAGGTGCGCTACCTGAAGCCGGTGCCCATCGGCATGGAGCTGACCGTGGTGGGGGAAGCGACCGAGGTGAGGCGCCGGGTGGTTAAAAGTCGCGGCGAGCTGCGCCTGGCCGATGGGGAGCTGGCGGCCGAGTCCACCGGCACTTACATCGCCATGCCCGAGGAGATGCGCCAGGCGATGGAAAGCGAGATGCGGGAGTGGCGAGTGCTCGAGGAGTGATCGAGGCCTAGCGCACAACCAAATCGAGCGAGGGGAGATCTCCCCTGGCTTTGGGTTAAGCGTTTTCTGGTCAGCTGAACGGCTGGGGAGTGATGAGCAGGAAAAGCAGCAAGATGGAGAAGGCGCCGATCAACGTGCGCGCTTGATCGAGGCCGGAGATGTCGTTGAGCGGCCGCGGGTGGGAGGGGCCGCTGAGCATGATAAAGAAAGCCCAGAAAAACCACTGGGGCTGCTGTAGAAAGAAGCCCATCCCCAGGAGCACCAGCAGGGTGAGGTTGGCAATGTAGGGATAGCTGCGTCCGAATAGGGCGTAGGCCACGTGTCCTCCATCCAGCTGTCCCGCGGGCAAGAGGTTCATCCCGGTCAGGAAGAGCCCC
>JACPWV010000004.1 GCA_016196905.1 Chloroflexota bacterium
ACGGCGCGCGCATCCCAGGCTACCCAGCCGAACCAACTGCCTCCGAAGATGGTGCTCAGCGTCTCCAGCTCGGGTTTGCCCAGATGGGCGACGGCGAAGGGGACCGCCTGCAGAAGTATCGCCCAGCGTCCAAAGCGCTCGGCAAGGCCGAACAACAAAAAGCCCCGAAACAGATATTCCCAGCCGATCATGAAAAGAAGGTTCTCCAGGGCGTAGCCGGGGATGCCCCGCGGATCGGCGAAGGCCTTCACCGCATAATAGCTGCGAAACTCGGGCAGACGCGAGACGAAGGCGATCACCGCCGCCACCGCCGCGATGGTCCCCAGCGCATACAGCAGCCCTTTGCGCCCATCGCCCAGGGCCATGCCCCAGCGGCGCGGATCCTCGCGCAAGACAAGGCCGATGATCGCCAGGGGGATGATCAGATAGAAGATCAGCGCGGAGATCCAGGCGTTCCCGCCCAAGTTGTGATAGCGTTCCAGCACCAACAGCAGCGTGGAGCCCACGATCACCGTGAGGGTTTTGATATCGCCTCGAGTAATCCCCATCTTTTTCAATAGCTGAAGTGTGCGCTGTTCCCGCCCGGCGAGAGGACGATCGCCCATCTCTCAGCCTCGACCCAAAACTGATAGCCCCAGTTCGCGATGAGGAGAAGGCTGAGCACGATGGCGGCGAACGTCGCCGGTCGTGCCAGCTCTCCCGAAGAACGAAGGCTGGTCCAAAAGGCGGGCAGCCGCGAGTACCCATAAGCCGCGTAGGCCGCCAGGACGGGGATGAGCGGGAGGTTGAAGCGTGGCTCGGAGAGGATGGCCGCGTGAATCGCGATAAAGTAAAGGATGAAGCCGTTCAATAGCAGCGTCTCGCGCCTCCCCAAGCTAGCCATGAGACCCCAAGGCGCACCCAACAGGACCAAGAAAGTAGGCCCCGCCAAGGCGGCCCCGACCAGTAAGATCAGCCAAGCTGGCAGCGGCCCCACAAAGTCGTTGGTGTAGAAATAGAGCAGACCCCGGGTGTCGAGGCGAAAGAAGTGGGAGGCTTTGCTGAGGGTCAAGAGGGGCAGCCGTCCCGGATCCTGGGCGATGAACTCCAGAGTCTTTTGCACACCCGTGCGATTTAGGTCCACCTCCACGGCCAGGTTTCTTCGCTCCTGGGCCTGCACCGTACCCAAGATATCGGCAGCCACGCCGGCATCGAAGGTCCCCTCCGAACCGGGGTGATAGCCCAAATAAAGTTGAAAGCCCAGGCTGGACTCCACGTAGACCGGCTGGCCCAGGAGGAGGCTATTACGGATCGCCCAGGGCAGGGTGGTGACCAAGGTGGAGACGATCAGCAAGGCCGTGATCAGCACTTTCTCGCGCGGCAGCGCCCGCCCCCACCAGACCCATAAGAGGACGAGAGGCAGAAAGGCGGCCACCACCGAGCGGGTGAGGATAGCCGCTGCCCACAGAAATCCGGCGGCTACCCATCTCCACCGATCCCCGCGACGATCCGCCTCCAAGGTTAGAAGCAGGGCGGCGGCGGTCAGGGGCAGGAAGAGGTTCTCGGTGACCAGCGCCACAGGGTAGATGAGCAGCAGGGTGTAAAGCGCCACCAGCAGCCCAGCAACGCGTGCCACGCGTCGATCGTCGTACAGATGCAGGGCCAGGCGATAGGTGATCAGACAAAGGATCGCTCCCAGGCTGGCCTGCACCACGCGCGCGGCCACAAAATGGTGCCCGAACACCCCATAGATCGCCGCCAGGAAAAGGGGATAGAGAGGCGCGCGAAAAGCGGTGGGGATGCCGCCGTACCAGGTGTAGCCATGGCCGGCCAATAGGCTCTGGGCCAGGTCATCGTATTGGAGCATATCGTCCAGGCCGATGCCTAGTTCCAGGGTCAGGCCGATGGGGATCAGGCGAGCCAGGAGGGCCAGCCCCACGAAGGCCCATTGATCGCGGCCGCTCATGAGCCCCCGACGGTGACGCGGTCCAGGATGTCCTGGAAGAGGCTGTCGCCGATGCCGCGCACGTTCTTCAACTCCTCCACGCTGCGGAACGGCCCGTGCTCCTCGCGGTAATCGATGATGCGCTGAGCCAGCACCGGCCCGATCCCCGGCAGAGAATCCAACTCGGCCAGGGTGGCGGTGTTGATGTTGATAAGCCCTGGACCAGACTGTTCCGCTGCGGCGATCGGGGTGGGAGGCTCCTCGCCCACGCGAGGGATGTAGATCATCTCCTCATCGCGTAACCGTTGAGAGAGGTTCACCCGGGTGAGATCGGCCTCACGGGTGGGACCACCGGCCATCTCCAGAGCCTGATACAGCCGGCTGCCCTCGGGGAGGAAGTATACGCCGGGAACAGGATATTGCCCGCCTGGCGCTCGATCCACTCCCGCTCGCGCGACTCCCCCTGGCCAGCCATCCCCCACCCCTGGCTGAGATCGAGCCGCTTATATCACAAAACTTTGTCCTCGTCAAGTGAAAGGGGCTGCCGAACTCGGCAGCCCCTCAAGTTGCATCAGGAACGTGAATCGCTAGTCTTCGCCCCCACCGAATGGACCTCGATCGCTCCGTGGGCCACGCTCCCGTTCGCCGCGCCAGTAGCGCCGGATCTGTCCCCAGTCCTTGCCCGCGGCGCGCATCTCCAAGATGCTGTCCAAAGTGGCACCTCGATCAGCATACGCCTCCGCCAGGCGGGCAGCCTGACGAAGATCGCTCACCGAGACATCCCAGCTCTCGCTGAGGTCGAGGACCTCGCTCATGCTCATCTCCAATTCGCCGGCCGCGCGCTGGGCCTGATGGAGAGTGCCCCAGCCCATCCCCTCATCATGCAACTCCAGTAGCGCCTCAGCGGTCAACTCCGGGTCCCCGAGGCGCTCGGCCATCTTGACAGCGACGATGACCTCACCCCACCCTTGGCCATCCATGTGTCTAGCCAGCAACGCCTCCCAATCGAGGCTCTCGGAGCCCAACATCTGGAAAAGGGTCCAAGCCCTGAGGATGCGACCGAAGCCGACGCCCGAGCGGAACAACTCCATGATCTCGTCATAGTCCACGCCCATCAGCTCGGACAACATCTGCCCCATGGGGTGCAGCGAACCCTCGGGCCTTGCCTCATCAACAGGCTCACCTTCCTCGGCGGCCGCTTCCACCTTAACCCGAGTCGCCAAGACCGAGCCATCTTCCTGGCGTGTGCCTTTCACCTCGACGATGTCCCCGACCGCTGGGTTGCCCTCGACCTGGGTCACATCGTCCAGGACCACAGTGGTGCCGTCCACCACGAACGGATCGAGCGATTCGACCGTGCCGGTGAACTCAACCTCCTCCGGCTCCGGGTCCTGCGCCAGCGGAGCGGCCGAGGCCAGGGAGGCCATGGCGAGAAGTAAAGCCCCCGCTACCATCAAGCTGAAAACTAAACGCCTCATTGGGGTGCTCACCTCCTGGTGAATTCCCCCTCACGAGTTATACCGATGCACACCCAAATAAGGATACCTCCTGTCTCCTATTAACCATCTCTTAACTAATATAGCGATCACCGACATCGGTAAAAGGGTTAATATGACGCGGGGCGACCAGGTGGCCGCCCCGCGCTCGCACAGCCTCGAAATCCAGTTAAAGCCCGACCCATCGGCCGTCCTTCTGCACTAACTCCCCGTCCAGATAGATCTCCCCGCCGTTCCGTAGGTCCTTGATCATGTCCCAGTGGATGGCCGACTTGTTTACCCCGCCGGCGACGGCATACGACTCGCCCACGGCCAGGTGGATGGTGCCCCCGATCTTCTCATCAAACAAGATATCTTTGACGAAGCGCTGGATGGCGAAATTATTGCCGATACCCAACTCGCCGATGTAGCGCGCCCCGGAATCGGTGTTGAGTAGGGCCTCCAGGTAATCCTGCCCCTTGCTGGCGATGGCCTTCTCGATGCGGCCCTTCTCAAACCAAAGCCGGACATGATCCG
>JACPWV010000022.1 GCA_016196905.1 Chloroflexota bacterium
CCGCGACCGCGACGCTGGCCCGCCACCGTAGCAGGATCACCAGGGCGATGAGGCCCAACCCCAAGGTGACCATGTCCACGATGGCCACCCGGGCGAGCTGTATGGCGGCCGCAGCGATCAGCCCCACCACGCCGGCGGTGAGGCCTTTGAGAAAAAGCTGCAGGCCGGGGTGGTGCACGATGCGCTCTAAATAGGTGTGACCGATCAAAGTAAAACTAAAGGCCGGCAGGAATACGCCCAAGGTCATGAGGATGGCTCCCCCGGGGCCTCCCGCCAAATATCCCACAAAAGTCGAGAAGATGATCAGCGGGGCGGGCAGGATCCCTCCTAGGGCGATGCCGTCTAAATATTGCGCATTGGTCAGCCAACCGTTCCCATAGACAGCTTCCTGTTGTAAAAGGGGGATGGCGGTGTAGGCCCCGCCGAAGGTGAGCAGGCCGATCTTCAGGCCTGACCAAAAGATCGACGCCAACAAGGGGAGGCTGGTGGAGGTCGCCCAAGGGGATAGCATAGTCGCGGGAACGAGCCCCAAGGCGAGGAGTCCTGCAGCATAGCGTTTTCGTCCCTCATGCCAAAACAGATAAGCCAGGCCGGATAGCAACAAGACCCAGGCGAAGTTGAGTTGCCAGATCCAAGTCGCTCCCAGAGCCAGGGCGGCGATGGTGGCCAATGCGGCGTCCGAAATAGCTGAGCGCCCGATGCGATAGACCGCCAAGACCACCAATGCGGCGACGGCTGGCTTCAGCCCATAGAAGAGCGCGCTAAAAAGGGATAGTTGCAAGCCATAGGTCACATAAAACCAGGACAAGGCGAACATGAGCACGAAGCCAGGCAGCATGAAACCCAACCCGGCCAGCAAGCCTCCGATCCGGCCGTGGCGCATATATCCGAAATAAACACACAACTCATGCGCCTCTGGGCCGGGCAAGAGTTGATAGATGCCCAGGACTCGGTTGAAATGATCCACCGGAATCCAGCGCTCGCGGTCCACCAACTCGTGTTTGATCAGCCCGATCTGGGCCACCGGCCCGCCCCAGGCCAGAAAACCGAACTTCAAGAAGCGCAGGAAGAGCCCTACAAGGGATTCGCGATGGGTTGGGCGGGAAACGGGCGATTCGGCGACCATCGGATATTTGTCGATTAAATGTTTTGCCTCAACGGTGGGCGATTCACTGAGGCCATGCTGTCAACGACGGGTTAAGTCGAAGACACGATCAGGACGACTCGCGCGAGCCGATCTGTGCGCGACACCAGGCGTACAGGCCATCGTACAGCACGAAGCCGATCTCCAACCTGCGCTGGTCGGGCCAGCCCAGGGCATCCCAGCCCTCGGCGATAGCACGCAGCCCGGCCGACTGAGGCGTCATACCCAGGTCAGCGGGGATGTCAGCGCCGTGAACGATTCTGGCGAGTTTCTGCAGGGCCGGATCGGTTAATTGATATTCAGCCAGGATCGATTCGAAGCTGCAATGGCCATGGTGGTGTCCCAGTTTTACTCCCGGCGCGTCGAAGGGGATAGCTCCTTCTCGCTCGGCGACTTCACGCACTTGGTCGGCCGGAGCGAAGATGAATTCGGCCTGGGGATCGATGAAGTTCAGGATCAACCAGGGGCAGGCCACCCGATCGACTTTCGCTCGCTGGCGAGTCACCCACTTCATACGCGTTCAGCTCCCCGCACACGTCGGCCCCACAACACGAAGAGCAGGGCCCCCACACCTGCCACCGCACCCGAGGCCCAGAAGGGCGCCTGGGCGCTAATGCGCGCATAGAGCAGGCCACCGATGAGCGAGGCGGGGAAAACGGCCAGCCCACGCAGCAGATAGTATAATCCCACTTGCTGTCCTCGTCGCTCCGGCGCCGCCAGGTCTATGATCAGCGCTTTGCGAGCTGGCTCGCCGATCTCGGTCAGGCCATACAGTACGAACGCCAAAGCCAAGCCGACTAGATCTCGAGCCAAGGCGAGCCCCCACGGATACGCCGCGAAAAAGACGAAGGTGAGGGCGACGAATGGAGGTCGCCCAGCGCGATCGGCCCAAGTGGCGAAGGGAATATAGAGCGCGATGGAAGTAAACATGCGCAGCGCCACCAACAGCCCGAACTGGAAGGCGTCGATGCCGACCACCGCCAGTGCGTAGACAACAATGAAGACTTCGGAGAGGCCTTGGCCCATGCGCGCCAGGATGTCGGAGAGCAGCAAGCGTTGCAAACTCGGATCGAGTCTTGGCCATGAGCTGGGGTGGGGCGCGACCTGGAGGGAAGATGGCGGGGCAACTTCGTAGAAGCGATGTTGCACCCAGGTGGCTATCACAGCCAAGCCGATGCTGAGAGCTAGCGCTGCGCGGATGCCCCCCAGGATGCCGAGACTCACCAGCAAGGCGCCCCCCAGGGGTGGGGCGATGAGGATAGGGACGCGCTGGAGGATGGATTGTACGCCGATGCCCATCGCCCGTCGCTGGGTGGGCAGCGTCTCGCCAATGAGGGAGAAGATGGCCGGCACAGAGAGGCCACTCCACCCCTGAGCCAAGAGGAGGCCCACCAAGATCCACTGCCACGCTGGGCTCACCAGGTAAATGGCGAAGCCGATCGCCGTCAGCAGGTTGAAAAAGACGAGCGCGCGGCGCTGGCCCCAGCGATCGGTCAAAAGGCCTCCGGGATAGTTATAGATGGCGTCGAGCAAATCCTTAAGGGTTCCGTAGAGGCCGATGGCCAGAGCGCTCGCCCCCAAGGCTTGCAGATAATTGGGCATGAAGCGAATCCACAGTTCCTGGCCGAGCCCCAAGGTGAGGATAGCTCCCAGGAGAACGAGGATGTTGCGACGCAGGCCTAGAAATTCGCGGAGCGTAGCGAGGCACACGCGAGATCTATCTCGTACGAAAGTGGGGTCCTGCGCGCCCGCTATGGGCGGCCGGCTTTGGCTGGTTCACGTTCGCGGCGCGCGCCAGGGGAGGGCTCCTGGCCGTCCAGGCGGAGGGAGAGGACACGCGAGACACTATCCTCGCCCATGGTGATGCCGTAGACGGTATCCGCCGCCTCGATGGTCATGCGGTTGTGGGTGATGATGATCACCTGCACCTGCTGTGCAAGCTGCAGCAGGGCTTCGTGGAAGCGCCGAATGTTCACCTCATCCAACATGGCATCCACCTCGTCCAGGACGCAGAAGGGAGAGGTGCCGGTCTTCAGCAAGGCGAAGACCAGGGCCACCCCGGTCAGGGCCTTCTCTCCGCCCGAGAGCAATGCGACGTTTTGACGACGTTTGCCCGGCGGTTGGGCGATGATCTCCACACCCGTCGTGGTCAGGTCTTGGGGATCGGTAAGCAGCAGCTTGGCCGAGCCGCCCTTGAAAAGATTTGTAAAATAATTCTCGAACTCGGTGGCTACGGCCTGAAAGCTACTCAAGAATCGTTCGCGCATCTCACGATCCAGCCGGGCGATGAGCTCCTTGAGCTGAGCCATCGCCTGTCGCAGATCCTCAGCTTGGCTACTCAGGAAGCCATGGCGGGCATCCAGCTCCTGGTACTCCGCCAGCGCTTCGGGGTCCACCCCTCCGATCCGGCGCAGGGTGTGGCGCAGGCTGCGCACTTTTCGATCGATACCGGGAGGGAGCTCCGGGACCTCCGGCAGGCTCTCCAGGCGAGCCTGCCCCTCCAAGGGAAGCTGGGTGGCCCCGGGTAAGGAGATGGAGACGCTCTCCAGGTCGGTCTCGATCTGGTTCTGCAAACTGGCCAGCTTGTCCTTTTGCCTTTCGATCTCAGCCATGACCTGGGCTCGTTCCATTTCTCGTCGATGGATGGCCTCGCGTAGTTCAGCCATCTCCTGCTCTCGGAGGGCGCCCGCCTGGGTCAGACTGGTCAACTCAGCTTGGCCCGGCCCGAGGCGCGCATCCAGCTCCCCCAGCTGCGCCTGGAGCCTTTCCTGCTCAGACCGAGAGGCCGTCACCTCGTCCTCCAAAGTCAACGCCGATGGTTTCGTGCCAGCCTAGCTCCTGGATCTGGCGCTCCATCGTTCGCCGCACCTCGCCCAGGGCTCGCTCTGCCTCTCGCAGCCCCTCCTGCGCAGCGCGAAGCTGCTCCCCCAGCGCTTCGGCACTGGACTCCGCTTCGCGATGCAAGTGGTTCTCCGCCTCCAAAGCCCGCAGGAGATCCTCGCGCTGGGCCTCTAGTTGGGCCCTCTCCTCGGCCACACCTTGCTCCTCGTCCCCTTGGCCCTGGCGTCCATCATCCCGGTTTGCGCTGAGGTGAAGCATGCCGCGAGCGGTTAAGACTTCCCCTGTGATGGTCACCAGATCGCAATCGATCGAATCGTTTTGGTATAGTCGCAAAGCGCTTTCGAGATCCTGGACCACGAGGGTTTTACCCAGGAGCGACTCACAGAGAGGCTGAAGGCCCGCTTCGCAGGTGACCAGATCGCAGGCCAAGCCGATGACGCCCGGGTCGGATGGAGGCTGCGGCCTTTGGGAGGGCCGAGCAAGATCGAGAGGAAGGATTACCCTGGCGAAACGCTTCAATTCGTGCAGGTGGGCTTGGGCATCGGCCCAGCGCTCGATCACCAAAGCCTGGGAGAGAGGCCCCAGGGCAGCCTGGATGGCCTGCTCGAACGGCTCCCGCGCCTCGAATAGCTCAGCCACCCTACCCCGCATGCCGGGGATAGGGACGCTCGGCTCGAG
>JACPWV010000023.1 GCA_016196905.1 Chloroflexota bacterium
CCGGCCGGTAGCGCACTACATGATGGGAGGCGTGCACACCGACATCCACGGCGCTACGCCCCTGCCGGGTCTCTACGCCGCGGGCGAGGTGGCCTGCGTCAGCATCAATGGAGCCAACCGGCTGGGGTCGAACTCGCTGACTGAGTGCCTGGTGTTCGGAGCCCGGGCGGGCAAGAATGCGGCGAGGTACGCCTCAGAGCACTCGGAGCTCGACCGCATGGCTCTAGAGGCCCAGGCGCGCGGCGAGGAGCGGCGCATCGAGCGCGCCTTCATCCGCAACGTGGAGGGCACCGAGCGCGTGGCCACCCTGCGGGCCGAAATGACCCAGGCCATGGAGGCCGGATGTGGCATCTTCCGTGATGAGGGGTCGCTCAAAGAGACCTGCGACCGCCTGGCCACGCTGCAGGAGCGCTTCGCAGGCGTCCACCTCGACGACCACAGCCGCAGCTTCAATACCGAACTCACCGCCGCATTGGAACTGGATCTCATGCTGGATGTGGCCGAGGCGGTGGCCCATTCGGCCCTGGCGCGCACCGAGTCGCGCGGCTCGCATCAGCGCACCGATCATCCCCAGCGTGATGACGAACACTTCCTCAAGCACACCTTGGCCTATCGCACCGACGGCCCGCCGCGAATTGAACACCTGGATGTGGTGATCACGCGCTGGCCTGTAGCCGAACGCGTCTATGGGAGATGAGCCATGCCAGAACCCACGATGACCTTGGAGATCCTCCGCTATCGGCCGGAGCGTGACCGCGCACCGAGCATCCAGCCCTATGAGATCCCCTATCGCGCAGATTGGGTGGTCCTGGACGCCATCAACTATGTCAAGGATAACCTGGACGGGACCCTGTCCTATCGCTGGTCGTGCCGAATGGGGGTGTGCGGCAGCTGCGGCATGATGATCAACGGGGTGGCCAAGCTCAGCTGCGCCACTTTCTTGAAAGACTATTACCCTGCCCCAGTGCGGGTGGAGCCCCTGGCGCATTTTCCGGTCGAGCGCGATCTGGTCATCGTGATGGATGACTTCATGGAAAAGCTCGGGCGCATCAGACCCTGGATCATTCGAGGGGATGAGCAGCCGCTGTCGGAGGGGGAGTATCGGCAGACCCCGGCACAGCTGGCCACCTACAAGCAGTTCAGCATGTGCATCAACTGTATGCTGTGCTACTCCGCCTGCCCGGTGTATGGGCTGGAGCCGGGGTTCCTGGGGCCGGCGGCGATCGCCCTGGCTCAGCGCTATAACCTGGACTCGCGGGATCAGGGAAGCGGGCAGCGGGCGCTGATCTTGACGAGCCAGCACGGCATCTGGGACTGCACCTTGGTGGGCGAATGCACCAGCGTGTGTCCCGCCCAGGTCGATCCCGCAGGTGCCATCCAGCAGGCCAAACTGGCCAGCACCCTGGACTGGTACTTCAGCGTCCTTTTGCCATGGGGGTAAGGATGAGGCGATATCGTCGTCCTCTGGGGCCCACCTGGTGGCTCACCCAGCGCGCCTATTTCCTCTTCATGCTGCGAGAGCTGACCAGCGTCTTCATCGCGGCCTATCTGGCGCTTTTGCTACTTGGGGTGTACCGATTGAGCCTGGGGCGGGAAGCTTACGAAGCATACCTTCAACTGCTGGCGACACCCGGGATGCTCTTCTTTCATGTGGTAGCGCTGATCGCCGCGCTGTTCCATACCCTTACTTGGTTTGACGTGTTGCCCAAGGTGTTGGTGGTACGGTTCGGGGAGCGACGCCTCCCCGGGGCGATCGTGGCCGGCGTCAACTATGTCGCCTGGGTGGTTGTCAGCGCCGTCATCGCCTGGATCCTGTTGCGAGGGTAAGCCATGGCCAAATCAAGCGAACCCTTGTGGTGGTTCCTCTTCGCGGGGGGTGGTGTGGTGGCCGCCTTCCTCGTGCCAGTGCACATCCTTTTGACGGGGATCGCGGCGCCGCTGGGGTGGGCGCCCCAAGCCTTCGACTATGACCGTATCGCGAGTCTGACCTCTCATCCGTTGGTTAGGCTATATCTCTTCGTTTTAATCTCGGCGCCCCTCTTCCATTGGGCGCACCGCTTTCGCCACACGCTCTTCGACCTGGGGCTGAGGGTAGGGCGGGGGCTGGTGGCCACCGCTTGCTACGGCACGGCCTTCCTCGGCAGCCTGGTCGCCGCTGTGGTCCTCCAACTGTTCTTGATCATCCCGGTGGTCATCCTGCCTTTCCTTTACGTGGGGTTCTTGATGGCCATCGCGCCGCCGACGGTGTGGAGGAGAAGGCCCTTGCGGGAGCGTATTCGCGAAGGCTTCACCCAAGATCGGCTATTGGCTGGCTTCTTCCTGCTCTGCGGCCTGGTCCTCTTGGGTTTGACGGGCTTATTTGCCTTCCAGGTCGGCATGGGCCTCTTCGGTGACCTGCTGGGGCTGGGCGAACTCCGGAGCGAGCTGATCCAGCGCGGGATCCTGACCTCGGGCCAAAGCCTCAACGATTTCTTACCGCAACTCATCTTCATCCCCGGCCTGGCCCCCACCGGCCTCTTGTCCCTGATCCTGGCCTTGGTCTTCCTGTGGGGGAAGCGGCGATGACCCGCGACGAGGCATTAGCCCTCGTTGGCGATTTGATAAAAAATCCCAACTTGGTTAAGCACCACTTAGCGGTGGAGGCGGTGATGCGCGCCTTGGCGGGCCGTTTCGGAGAAGACGAGGAGACCTGGGGGCTGGTGGGTTTACTGCACGATGCCGACTACGAACTCACCGGCCACGACGCCGAGCGCCACGGCCGGGTGATGGCCGAGAAGCTGCGCGAACGCGGAGTGGACGAGGTGGTGATCGAGGGGGTGATGGCGCACAACGAGGCGCTGGGCATCCCCCGCGACACCAACCTCAAGAAAGCGATCTATGCCTGCGATGAGTTGACCGGGCTGATCATCGCCGCCGCCCTGGTCCACCCCGAGAAGAAGCTGGCCCCGCTGGATACCCCATTCATTCTCAACCGCTTCAAGGAGAAGAGCTTCGCCCGCGGGGCCCGCCGCGAGCAGATCCTCACCTGCTCCGAGCTGGGCATGGAGCTGCCCGAGTTCATCGATGTGTGTCTGGACGCGATGAAGGGCATCGCCAGCGATCTCGCATTGTGAGTCCTCACCAGAATATTCAGGTGTAGGGGAGGCCCC